>JBILYQ010000245.1:0-3787 GCA_044377655.1 Flavobacterium sp. | reverse complement strand
TTGTGTTATAAATCAAACCTTAATTACAAGTTGAATCTAAGTATCTTCTTAATCTTGTTGGCGAAGTATAATCTGGAGTGGTGCCACAACTAGGGATTCCCTGAGTTTCATCATACGGAGTTAAAGGATCGTCAACTGATGCGCCATTATAGGAGTAATAAAATTTCTCCTCTGTAACTGGATCAATATATTGTATTCTTTCTGTTCTTGTCAAAACTAGGTCACCATCATCATCTAAATCTAAATAATCAGGAAAACCATCTCCATCAGTATCGTCAGGATTAACCACGTCTTCTTCTAGTAAATAAATGTAACGATCGCCATCTAAATCTTCTAGATAAGATGGAATCCCGTCACTATCTTGGTCAAAACGCTCCAATTCAAATAGTTTAATACTGAATATCAAAGGTGAATAGGCAGGTATTGTGCTTTGTGCAATATTATAATATCCAAGTCCGGAAGGCAAAAACATCACTCCTGCCCCAAAATCACCATAAGAAATAGTTCCATCGTTGTTACTGGTATAAGTTCCTGTTGCAAATTGAGGAAAAATTTCACTCCATCCTCTAATAACCGATTCTAAACTTAACAAAGTCTGTGGATTTGTTGTTTGATCAAAAACAGTCCCGTTGAGTAATTCCCCTTTGTAATTGGCATAAACTCCATCTACATTACAAGGTTTTTCTCCAACCCCATTTCTAAACTTGATGTAATAAACTTTATAGGTGATATCATTTTGTTCAACATTCCTGAATTCCAAAGGAAATTCTGTTTGATTCCAGACAGACACCTGCGTTCCTCCTGTTGGTATTTCAGTAAATGTAACGTCTTGATCATCATCAGCTCCAGGATTGTCGTCAATTTCCATGTAATGTGTTTGTAAAAACTTCTCAATAGAGTCTAAGTCTTTTTCGTATTGCTCTGCATAATTTCTTTTTACAGTGGAACTATTGTCGTCATTATTACAACTTCCAAGTGTTAATACTAACATCAGTCCAAAGAAAAATTTATAAATCTTATTCATTTTTTAGATTAATTTAGGACCGCAAGTTACAATATTGATTTATTTTTGTAAACAATTTAACGTTGATTTTAGAAAATAAATATGAGAGTCGATAAATACTTATGGTGCGTTCGATATTATAAAACCCGAAATATGGTCACCGAAGCGTGTAAAAAAAATCATATTACGGTAAATGGTCAAGTTGCCAAGGCTTCGCGAGAGGTTTTTCCTAGTGATAAAGTAACTTTCAGAAAAGATCAAATCATTCATATAATCGTGGTTTTAGATGTTCCGCCAAATCGTGTTAGCGCTAAACTTGTAGATATCTATAGAAAAGATGAAACTCCAGCCGAGTCATTTGCGCATCTTGAACTTTTAAAATTATCGAAAGAACATTATCGTAAAACAGGTGACGGAAGACCTACCAAAAAAGACAGAAGAGATTTAGAAGATTATGGGTTAAGCACTTCAGAAAATAATGGTGAATAAAGAATACTGGGAAGCACGCTATGCAAATCAAGAAATTGGTTGGGATGTTGGGGAAATTACCACACCGTTAAAAATCTATATAGATCAATTATCTGATAACAATCTGAAGGTTTTAATTCCCGGCGCAGGAAATAGCTATGAGCTGGACTATTTTTTAAATAATAAATTTACAAATGTATCGGTACTCGATTTTGCCGAAAAACCATTGCAAAATATTAAAAAAAGGGTAACAAATGTTAATCCGAATCAACTTATTTTATCAGATTTCTTTGAACATGAAGCGCACTATGATTTAGTTATAGAACAAACGTTCTTTTGCGCATTGGACCCAGAATTAAGAAAAAAATATGCAACTAAAATGTATTCCTTACTCAAACCAAAAGGCAAATTAGTTGGCTTATTATTTGACTTTCCATTAACAGAAGTTGGTCCGCCATTTGGAGGTTCAATAGAAGAATACAGAACTTTATTCTCGCCCTACTTTCATATCAAAATTTTAGAAAAATCATATAATTCGATTAAACCAAGAGATGGAAAAGAACTGTTTGTTATCTTTGAAAAAAAATAATACTATGAGTAAAAATATCATTTTAAACCATCAGGAAATAGAGCATAAAATCAAGCGAATAGCTTATCAAATTTATGAGACCTTTTTAGATGAAGAGGAAATAGTTATTGCAGGAATATCAAATAATGGATATGTCTTTGCACAAAAACTTAGCATCGCACTACAGTCAATTTCCAAATTAAAAATATCTTTGTGTGAGGTAAAAATCGACAAACAAAATCTATTTGCTGCAATTACAACTAATATTTCAAAAGAGTTATATTCCGACAAAGGTTTAGTACTTGTTGATGATGTTTTAAATTCAGGTTCTACTTTAGTTTATGGAGTGAAACATTTTTTAGAAGTGCCCTTAAAAAAATTCAAAACTGTTGTTTTAGTAGATAGAAATCACAAAAAATATCCTGTAAAAGCCGATTTTAAAGGAATTTCACTATCAACTTCATCAAAAGAGCATGTTCATGTTATTTTTGAAGAAGGTAATGATCATGCGTATTTAAATTAGAACTTTCATGATTTCGGAAACGATTTCATGTGGCCTTTTGTCATCTATTGCTATTTTAAATGTAGTCTGATTATAAAAAAAACTTCTTTCAAATAAATGCTTTGCTATAAATTCTTTAAGTTCATCTTCAGATTTATCAGCTACTAATGGCCGTTGTTTTTTATCAATTAAAAGCCTATTATAAAGAGTATCAATCGATGCTTTTAAATATATTGAAATTACATTTTCGCTGTTTAATAAAAGATGATTCTCAGCATAACAAGGTGTACCGCCTCCAAGACTAAGAATAAAAGATCCTTCTTGAGTTATAGTTTTTTTAAAAATTTGACTTTCAATTTTTCTAAAATATATTTCTCCTTTTTGTTTAAAAATAGTTTGCACAGACAATTTCGTTTCGTTTTCAATCAAATTATCCAAATCAAAACATGAAATTTCTAACTTTTCAGATACCAATTTAGCAATTGTCGTCTTGCCGCTTCCCATATATCCCAATAGAATAATCTTTTTCATAGAATAATACCTTATAAATTAAGCCATTAAGATTGATTGATAAAAAAAGGCAAATTTATAACAAATTTGCTTTGAAAAATGAATAATAAGGCCTTATATTTGCACCCGCATTGAAGAAATAGCAATGACTCGATAGCTCAGTTGGTAGAGCACATCACTTTTAATGATGGGGTCCTGGGTTCGAGCCCCAGTCGGGTCACAATTTTTATATTCTTCATGCCACGACTCGATAGCTCAGTTGGTAGAGCACATCACTTTTAATGATGGGGTCCTGGGTTCGAGCCCCAGTCGGGTCACAAAAAGTCGAGCAACAACGCTTGGCTTTTTTTATTTAAGGCCACGTGGAGAAATTGGTAGACTTGCCAGCTTGAGGGGCTGGTGCTCGCAAGGGCGTGTGGGTTCGAATCCCATCGTGGTCACGGAAAAAAGCAAGTTTGAAACAGCTTGCTTTTTTTATTTAAAATCTTTTTATGATTTAATAGTTGCTTTAATGTATATTTAACTAATTTTGTTTAACGAAATTAATGTAAACATGAACAATGTTAAAAGTGTCTTTAGTATAAAAGATTTGGAAAACCTCTCCGGAATCAAGGCCCATACTATTAGAATTTGGGAAAAAAGATATAATGTCCTTGAGCCAATGAGAACAGACACCAATATCAGATTATACAATTTGGCAAATCTTCAAAAACTATTAAACATTGCTTTATTGCAC
>JBILYQ010000244.1:0-3805 GCA_044377655.1 Flavobacterium sp. | reverse complement strand
ACACATTTTTAAGAATTGTCAGTCCAACAGCCAACTTTCTTTTTTTTAAATATTTAATCATAAGATCTGTCTATTGTAATTATAAAACAGTTGAATATATAGCTAATTTCTCAAATCCATTTTTTTAATTTTTTAGAATTATCTAACCCATAAATTATTTTTTACATTAAAAATATTGAAAAACAAAATATTAACAACATATAACCAAATAAATGACGATTTTTCAATTTTAAACCATTCAAAATTCTTTTTCTACTGACATTAAATTATATTTGTTCCAACTAAATCGTAATAGTAATGGAAGAATGTATCTCTATTTTTGATATGCTGAAAATTGGCGTAGGACCATCAAGTTCACATACACTTGGACCTTGGCGTGCCTCAGAAAGATTTTTATCCGAATTACGAAGCGAAAATCTGCTATCAAAAACAATAAGAATAAAAGTAGACTTGTATGGTTCCCTATCCTTGACAGGAAAAGGTCATGCCACTGATTTAGCCATAATGTTAGGATTATCGGGTCAAGATCCTGAGTACATACCTGTTCAAAATATTGCCGGAATTATTAAAACCATTGAAGATAAAAATGAAATCAGTCTTGGAAACGAAGTGATTGTTCCTTTTTATTTTTTACAAGACATTATTTTCAATAAAAACTTTCTTGCTTTTCATGCCAATGGCTTGACGTTTACGGCGTATTTGTCCGATGAAAAAGAATATATTTCAACCTTCTACTCCATTGGTGGCGGTTTTGTTGTAAAGGAAGAACGTAGTAATGCAAAAAAGAAATTAGCCATTAAATGCGCGTTTCCATTCCTAATTCAAAATGCGGAAGAACTTTTAAATTATACCATTTCGGAAAAGAAATCTATTTCGGAGATTGTGTATGAAAACGAAAAATCCATGCGTTCTGAATCCGAAATTCATCATGAATTGATGCGTATTTGGAACACTATGTTGGAATGTATGTATATTGGTTGTCATTCGGAAGGTGTACTTCCGGGCGGATTAAATGTTCGTAGAAGAGCTTTTGACATGCACCAAAATCTGATTGGTTTGGCTAATTATTCCAATCCACAAGAATGGCTGGAAGAAATCAGAAAAACCGAAGTAAAGTTTCGTCAAATTCTAAAATGGGTTTCCTGTTTTGCTTTGGCGGTCAATGAAGTAAACGCCGCTTTGGGAAGAGTTGTCACAGCACCAACCAATGGAAGTGCTGGCGTAATTCCAGCTGTTTTGATGTATTATTTAGTCATTGAGAATCATGCTGCTGGCGAAAAAGAAATCAAGCAATTCTTGATGGTTGCTGGTGAAATAGGTAGTATTTTCAAAAAAGGTGCTACCATTTCCGCAGCAATGGGCGGTTGTCAGGCAGAAATTGGCGTTTCGTCAGCCATGGCAGCAGCAGCGTTGTGCGAAGTTATGGGTGGAACTCCTGCTCAAGTACAAATGGCAGCCGAAATTGCCATGGAACATCATCTGGGTTTGACTTGTGATCCTATTGGCGGTTTGGTCCAAATACCTTGCATAGAACGTAATACAATGGGCGCGATAAAAGCCATAAACGCAGCAGAATTAGCCATGGAAACCGATTCCCGAAATGCCAAAGTTCCTTTGGATAAAGTAATTGACACGATGTGGCAAACAGCAAAAGACATGAATTCTAAATATAAGGAAACTTCCGAAGGTGGTTTGGCTGTGGCGGTTAATGTTGCCGATTGTTAATCGAATTATTTTCTTCTAGTATCAATCAAATAGATGATTTTCCAAACCTCGTTTTCTTTAAATAAGGTAAAAGCATTGACGCCTTTGTGGCTCAATTTTCCGTTGATGTAGAATTCATAAGGAATCCAAGCGTGCGCCATTGAACCATCAATTTGAATGGAATAACTCAATATTTTTTCTTCAAATTTCATATCGGCAGGAATTGTTGCAATTGAATTGTAAAACGCTTTGGGTGTTTCATCAGTCCATTTATTTCCTTTTGAACTTTCCATAATCGATTGCAAAATTATTTTATCGGTACAAACCGTCTGCAATTTGAAAGTATCTTTGGCATGAAAACCTTCAAAAAAAGTTTCAATTACATTCTGAATTTCAGTATTTTGCGCTTGAGAATACAAAGAAAAAAATAGTAGCGAAATTAAGATTATCTTTTTCATAATTTTAAAATTTATAATAAGTTAGTGATGTAATCAACATTCGCGTTGCTTTTTAAAGTTAAAATTATACATTTTATTACCTTTACAATCTCAAAAACACAACTATGTCTGTCGCTAAAAAAGATTACAAAAGAATTACCACCAAATCATTGATTGAAATGAAAGCCAATGGTGAGAAAATCTCTATGCTTACTGCTTACGATTACACAATGGCAAAAATTGTAGATTCTGCTGGAATTGATGTCATATTAGTGGGAGATTCTGCCAGTAATGTTATGGCCGGACATGAAACAACTTTACCAATAACACTTGATCAGATGATTTATCACGCTTCGGGTGTGGTTCGAGCAATTGAAAGAGCCTTGGTTGTTGTAGATTTGCCTTTTGGAAGTTACCAATCCGATCCCAAAGAAGCGTTGCGTTCTTCTATCAGAATTATGAAAGAAAGTGGCGGACACGCTGTAAAATTAGAAGGCGGAAGTGAAATCAAAGACTCTATAAAAAAAATATTGAACGCCGGAATTCCAGTAATGGGACATTTGGGTTTGACACCACAATCTATTTATAAATTTGGAACCTACACCGTTCGTGCCAAAGAAGATGCGGAAGCCGAAAAACTATTGGAAGATGCAAAAATGCTAGAGCGAATTGGCTGTTTTGCATTGGTTTTGGAAAAAATTCCAGCACATTTAGCACAAAAAGTAGCCGAAAGTATTTCCATTCCTGTGATTGGTATTGGCGCTGGCGGTGGTGTTGACGGGCAAGTTTTGGTTGCACGACATGCTTGGAATGACACACGAGTTCAGTCCAAGATTTTTGCGTCGTTACATGAATTTGTATGAAGACATGACAAAAGCAATTGGCCAATATGTAGCTGATGTTAAATCTGAGGATTTTCCAAATGCAAATGAGCAATACTAGTAAACAGCTTAAAACGTGTCTAACAAAATAATTTCTACCAAAAATAATCTACAAATTCTTCACGAAGACAATCACATTATCGTGGTCAATAAACGTGTTGGCGATATTGTTCAAGGTGATAAAACAGGAGACAAACCTTTGTCGGAAGTTGTAAAGGAATATATCAAAGAAAAATACAATAAACCAGGTGAAGTTTTTCTTGGCGTGGTTCACAGATTGGATCGGCCAACTACAGGAATTGTAGTTTTTGCCAGAACTAGCAAGGCATTGACACGAATGAACGAATTGTTCAGCAATCGGGAAACGCAAAAAACGTATTGGGCAATTGTTAAAAATAAGCCTTCAAAAGCCGAAGATAAATTGGTTCATTTTCTGAAAAGAAACGAAAAAAACAATACTTCAAAAGTACATTCTCGAGAAGTTCCCGAAAGCAAATTGGCAAGTTTGGAGTATACAATAATTAAATCCCTAGATAATTATTATGCTTTGGAAATCCAACTTCACACTGGAAGACACCATCAAATTAGAGCACAATTATCCGCAATCGGTTCACCAATAAAAGGTGATTTAAAATACGGTTTCGACCGAAGTAATCCCGATGGTGGCATTCATCTTCATGCCCGAAAATTGGTTTTTATTCATCCCGTTTCCAAAGAAAATATAGAAATCATCGCTCCTACTCCAAATGATTCTGTTTGGAATGCTATTTAATTTTTTTTTTT
>JBILYQ010000243.1:0-3806 GCA_044377655.1 Flavobacterium sp. | reverse complement strand
GTCCGCAAATGTTGAATTTGAAAGATATGATTCATTATTTCATCGAGCACCGTCATGATGTTGTGGTTCGTAGAACCCAATTTGAATTGCGAAAAGCTGAAGAAAGAGCCCATATTCTAGAAGGATTAATTATTGCTTCCGATAATATTGATGAAGTTATTGCTTTAATTCGTGGGTCTAAAAATACCGAAGAAGCCAGAGAAAAATTAATCGAAAGATTTAAATTATCTGACATTCAGTCTCGTGCCATCGTAGAAATGCGTTTGCGACAATTGACTGGTCTTGAACAAGACAAGTTAAGAGCTGAATATGAAGAATTGATGAAATTAATTGAGCATTTAAAAGCATTATTAGCAGATGTAAATCTAAGAACGGCTTTAATTAAAGAGGAACTTATCGAAATACGTGATAAATATGGAGATGCTCGTCGTTCATTAATCGAATATTCAGGTGGTGACGTAAGCATTGAAGATTTAATTGCAGATGAAAATGTAGTAATTACAATTTCCCATGCGGGTTATATTAAACGTACCAATTTAACAGAATACAAAACTCAAAATAGGGGTGGTGTTGGTCAAAAAAGTGCTGGAACAAGAGATCAAGATTTCTTAGAACACATGTACGTTGCTACAAATCACCAATATATGATGTTCTTTACCCAAAAAGGGAAGTGTTTCTGGATGCGTGTTTATGAAATTCCTGAAGGAAGCAAAACAGCAAAAGGAAGAGCGTTACAAAACTTAATCAACATTGAAAGTGATGATAAAGTAAAAGCCTTTATTTGCACGCAAGACTTAAAAGATAAAGACTATACTAACAGTCATAATCTTATTATGGTGACCAAAAAAGGTCAAGTTAAAAAAACCTCATTAGATAAATATTCAAAACCTAGGGTAAATGGAGTTGCTGCAATCACTATTAAGGACGGTGACGAATTGTTAGGCGCAAAATTAACCAATGGTGAAAGTCAAGTTTTAATTGCTGGACGTTCGGGAAAAATGGTTCGTTTTGAAGAATACAAAACAAGACCAATGGGAAGAACAGCTTCTGGAGTTAGAGGAATTACTTTAAAAGATGAAACGGATGAAGTAATTGGAATAGTAACGGTTGATAAAGAAAATGTTAACGACACCCAAATTTTAGTTGTTACTGAAAACGGATATGGAAAACGTACGAAGTTAGTTGACGATGACGGTGAGGATGTTTACAGAATTACAAATCGTGGTGGTAAAGGTGTAAAAACACTTAATATTACTGAGAAAACAGGTGCGTTAATTGCTATTAATAATGTAACCGATGCAGATGATTTAATGATTATCAATAAATCGGGATTGACAATCAGAATGGCAGTTGAGGATTTACGTGTAATGGGTAGAGCAACGCAAGGTGTAAAACTTATCAACATTAAAGGAAATGATTCTATCGCAGCTGTTACCAAAGTAATGAAAGACGATGTTGTGGAAGTAGTTGTGGACGAAGATGGAAACATTATTGAAATTGAAGCAATCGAAAGAGTAAAACCGGTATTGGAAATTCTTGAAGACGAGGGCGGTTTTGATGATGACGATGATGATGACACTGAGGAAGAAGAAACGGAAGAGGAGGAATCGGAGGAGGAATCGGATGACGATTCTGAGGAATAAATTAATAATTAAATTCAAATAATAAAATGAAAATTAAACACATTGTCTTAGCGACAGCAATGATGGTTTCACTTTCAACTTTTGCGCAAAAAGAGGAATTGAAAGTTTTGAAGAAAATTTATGCCAAAGAAAAACCAACGGCAACAGATATGGTAGAATATAAAGTTGCTGTATCTAAGTTAGAAACACTTTCTACTGAAGAAAGCGATAAAACGTATACTCAGTTTTATAAAGCGATGTTGCCAATTATGGAGATAACAGCTCTTGGGCCTAATGCTACACCAGCACAAACAGCGCAATTTGTGACACCAAAAGCAATTTCAGATCTGGCAATTGGGTTGAACAAGACTTTGGATTTCGAAAAAAAATCAGGTAAAAATGTTTATACTGACGATATCAAGGAAACCATAACGTCGTATAAACCAATGTTGGTAAACTATGTTGTTGCTTTGGGAAATACAAAAAAGTTTAAAGAAGCTTCCCAAGTTTTATATTCTATCTATGAAATGGACAAAAGCGATGTTGAAAAATTGTATTATGCAGCTAATTATTCTATAAATGCCGAAGACTACGACTCAGCTTTAGAGTATTACATGCAACTAAAAACGTTAAATTATTCGGGAGAAGGAACTATTTATTCTGCAACTAATAAAGAGACAAAAGTTGTTGAAAATTTTGCGTCAAAAGTTGAGCGCGATTTATTTGTTAAATCTGGTGGACACGAAAATCCAATAGAAGAAAAAATCCCATCAAAAAGAGGTGAAATATACAAAAATATTGCCTTGATTTTAGTTCAAAAAGGAAAAACGGATGAAGCAAAAGCGGCCATTACAGAAGCAAGAAAATTAAATCCAGAGGATACTTCTTTAATTTTGACTGAAGCTGATTTGTATTTTAAAATGAATGATTTAGTTACCTACAAAAGTTTAATCAATGAAGTCTTAGAAAAAAGTCCTAACGATGCTGATTTAGTTTACAACCTTGGGGTTATTAGCGCACAAAGCAAAAATTTGGTAGATGCTGAAAAGTATTATTTAAGAGTTATTGAAATCAATCCGAAGTATACCAATGCTTTTTTGAATCTTGCCGATTTGAAATTGCAATCCGACAAACAGATTGTTGAAGAAATGAATAAATTAGGTACTTCAGAGAAAGACAATAAACGATATGAAGTTTTGAAGAAAAATAGAGAAACCTTATTCAAGTCTGCATTGCCATTTTTGGAAAAAGCACATGAACTTGATGCTGCAAATGATATTGTTACTGACAATCTTTTAAGCGTTTATAACTTCTTAGAAATGACCGATAAGTACAAAGCTTTGAAAGCAACTAAAAAGTAACCTTCACTATTCAAAAAGCAAAAAAGCGTCCTAATTTAGGACGCTTTTTTTATATAATTTTCTTGATAACTCGCAAACGATGCGTGTGTCTGTTATCTTGAGCGTTATAAATTCCTAAATGATCTAATCGGTCAATTCTAACTTTTCCACTGGCATGGATGATATAATTGTCTTCCATTATGATACCAACGTGAATAATTTTGCCTTCTTCGTTATCAAAAAATGCTAAATCTCCTGGTTCACTTTCTTCAATGAAACTCAATGCTTCTCCTTGACTAGATTGCTGTGAGGCATCGCGGAGTAAATTATAACCATTCAATTTATAAACCATTTGGGTAAAACCCGAACAATCAATCCCAAAAGGAGTTTTTCCACCCCAAAGATAAGGAGCGTTTAGGTAGAGAAATGCGGTATTTATAATATTGTTTTTTGACTTTATTCCGCTAACTTTTAAACCTTCAAAATCGAAATTTTTAATATTTATTTCACTGTGATTTAAAAAAGATAATGAAGCTCCAAGGGTAATAGGGATTAGCGTATTGTTTGAATTAGAAACATATTCCACTAAATCAGAACTAAGAATAACAGCATCGTCGGATAGTAATTCGAAACTGTTTTTAGAGATTGATTGGTATTGTTTTGAATCTACCCAGCCTTCATAATTATCAAAATGTAGTTTAATTTTAGACCATTGTCTCTGTTTTTCAAGAATTTCAAAATGTTCGCCAAACAAAACTTGTGACACGATTTCGCTTCGGTCATTTGGTTCAGCTCGTAAAGGAATTATGGCTAGATTACAAATTGCAAACATTCAGGATATAAT
>JBILYQ010000242.1:0-3809 GCA_044377655.1 Flavobacterium sp. | reverse complement strand
GATAAGTTATTAATCAATCACCATTTCTGGAATTTCTCCTTCAATAATCAAGTCGGCTTCGGTGGAAGCGATGATGTGTTCTACGGAAACTCCCGGTGCGCGTTCGAGTAATTTAAATCCTTTTGGAGTAATTTCTAAAACGGCCAATTCGGTAACTACTTTTTTCACACAGCCAACGCCAGTTAACGGCAAAGTGCATTTTTTTAGAATTTTACTTTCGCCAGCTTTGTTAACATGCATCATGGCTACGATGATATTTTCTGCAGAAGCGACTAAATCCATTGCGCCGCCCATTCCTTTTACCATTTTTCCTGGTATTTTCCAGTTGGCAATATCGCCGTTTTCGGCTACTTCCATTGCGCCAAGGATGGTTAAATCAACGTGTTGTCCACGTATCATTCCAAAACTGAAGGCAGAGTCAAAAAAACTTGCTCCAGGTAATGTTGTGATGGTCTGTTTTCCTGCGTTTATTAAGTCAGCGTCCTCTTCTCCTTCAAACGGGAATGGCCCCATTCCGAGAACGCCATTTTCACTTTGAAATTCTACAGAAATGTCTTTTCTGACATAGTTTGCTACTAAAGTAGGGATGCCAATTCCAAGGTTTACGAAGTAATTATTTTGAACTTCTTGGGCTATTCTTTTTGCGATTTCTTCTTTACCAAGTGCCATGATTAACTTCTTTTTCTAGTTGTACGTTGCTCAATTCTTTTTTCATATTTCTCTCCTTGAAAAATACGTTGCACTAATATTCCTGGAATGTGAATTTGATTTGGGTCTAACGCGCCAGCTTCTACCAATTCTTCCACTTCAGCAATGGTGATTTTCGCTGCGCCTGACATGCAAGGGTTGAAATTTCGCGCGGTTCCTTTGAAGATTAAATTTCCAGCGGTATCACCTTTCCAAGCTTTTACAATGGAAAAGTCGGCTTTGAAAGCGTGTTCCATAATATGCATTTTTCCATTGAACTCACGGACTTCTTTTCCAATTGCTACTTCGGTTCCGAAACCTGCAGGAGTGAAAAAAGCTGGAATTCCGGCTTGTGCAGCTCTGCAGCGTTCGGCTAAAGTTCCTTGCGGGATTAAGTCTACCTCAAGTTCTCCGGAAAGCATTTGGCGTTCAAACTCTGCGTTTTCGCCAACGTAGGACGAAATCATTTTTTTTACTTGTTTTTTTTGCAATAGCAATCCCAAACCGAAATCATCTACGCCGGCATTATTGGAAATGCAGGTTAGGTTTTTGGTTTCTTTATTTACTAATTCGGCAATGCTGTTTTCGGGAATACCACAAAGTCCAAAACCACCTAACATGATGGTCATGTTGTCTTGAATGCCTTGCAAAGCTTCTTGTACTGAGTTTACTTTTTTGTTTATCATTATTTATATTTTAGCCCTGATAGGAGCGGCATCCTTTTTTGTTTTTCTCAAAAAAGATACAGCGGATAGCAGGAATCTGCTCCAAATTTTATAATCCAAATTCTTCTGTGTTTTGTTCTTCTTCCGTTGGCACCATTGTGGTGTCGACTACTGCTTTTGGTGTCCAACAGTCTACTTTTATGGAAAGGTTATCGGGCCTTTGAAACTTGTCTTTGGAAACTTGCAGGTCTTTGTCTTCATAACATTTTTTCATAAAATAACCCCAAACAGGAAGGGCTGCTGTGGCGCCTTGACCATAGGTAATTCCTTTGAAGCGCGCAGATCGGTCTTCGCAACCTACCCAAACACCGGTGACTAAATTAGGGACCATACCGATGAACCAACCGTCGGATTGGTTTTGTGAAGTTCCAGTTTTTCCGGCAATGGAATTGGTAAACATATAGGGATATCCTGTCCAGCGATTGTCGCCGCTACCGCCACCTTGTGTTCTAAGTCTTACGCCCGAACCTTCTTCTGTTACGCCTTCTAAAAGCTTGATTACTGCAAAAGCAATATCTTTATTTAGTACGTCATGGGAATCTGGTTTTGGTTCAAAGAGCACAACGCCATTTTTGTCTTCAATTCGGCTTATGAATTGGGGTTTCATATAAACGCCTTGATTGGCGAATGTACTATAGGCAGCCACCATGTCTTCAACAGTTATTTCTACTGCGCCAAGTGCAATAGATGGCTGCAATGGTATTTCTGATTTTACGCCAAGTTTTTGGGTCAAATTAACGACGGCTTCCGGACCAACTTTGTCTATTAATTTGGCCGAAACGGTATTTATCGAATTGGCTAATGCTTTTTTAAGCGTTACCATTCCACGGTATTTATGGTCTGAATTTTTTGGTTCCCAATCTTCTGTAACGTGATGACGTCCTTTGTGAATCATGAACGGACTGTCTATTATAGTGTCGCAAGGCGACATACCTAATTGTTCTATTGCTGTTGCATATACAAATGGCTTGAATGTAGAACCCACTTGTCTAGCACCTTGTCCAACGTGGTCGTATTGGAAATATTTATAATTAATTCCGCCAACCCATGCTTTTATATGACCTGTTTGTGGCTCCATAGACATTAAGCCTGTTTGGAGGAAATGTTTGTAATAGCGAATGGAATCTATTGGCGTCATTGTGGTGTCGATTTCTCCTCTCCATGAAAAGATTTTCATTTTTGCTTTTGTATTGAATGATGCAATGATTTCTTCTTCGGTTTTATCCAAATCTTTCATGATTTTCCATCGCTCGGAAGATTTCATCGCTGTTCCTAATATTCTTTTGGTTTCTGCTGCTGAAATGTTTACAAAAGGAGCGTTTTTATTGTTCTTAGCTTCATTGAAAAACTCTTGTTGCAGATTTTTCATGTGTGCTTCGACCGCTTCCTCAGCATGTTGTTGCATTTTAGAATCGATGGTAGTATAAATTTTGATGCCATCGCTATAAATATCATATTCTGTACCGTCGGGTTTTTTGTTTTCTTTGACCCATTTTTTCATATACTCACGAAGGTATTCACGGAAATAGGTTGCCAAGCCTTCTTTGTGACTTTCAGGTTGAAATTTGAGAACGATTGGTTTTTGTTCCAATATTTTTTTTGCCGCTTCTTCCAAATGCCCATTTCTAACCATTTGTCCTAAAACGATGTTTCTTCTGATTTGTACTTTTTCAGGACGACGAACAGGGTTAAAAAGAGAGGGGTTTGTTAGCATTCCAACCAATGTTGCACCTTCTTCAATTGATAAGTCTCGTGGCTCTTTGCCAAAATACACTTTGGAAGCGGAACGGATTCCGACTGCCGTGTTCACGAAATCGGCTTTGTTTAAATACATTGCGATGATTTCGTTTTTAGTGTATTGCCGCTCTAATTTTATGGCGATTATCCATTCTTTTACTTTTTGGATAACACGGAAAACGGTAAATTTTGAACCTTCCCCATGGAATAACAATTTGGCTAATTGTTGTGTTAATGTACTTGCTCCTCCATTTTGACCTAGTTTTAATGCAGCTCCAAAAGTTCTTCTCGCATCAATCCCAGAGTGTTCGTAGAAACGTTCGTCTTCGGTGGAAACCAAGGCGTTTATTAAGTGTTTTGGCAGATCTTCATATTTTATTGGTGTTCTATTTTCGTTGTAAAACTTACCAATAGTAACCCCGTCAGAGGAGATGATTTCTGTTGCCAAATTGGATTCTGGGTTTTCTAAATCTTCAAACGAAGGCATGGACCCAAAGAATCCCCAAGAGGCCAAGAAAAAGAAAAGTATGATTGCCCCAAGACCATAAAAGAAAAGTTTCCAGAATTTCTTTTTATAGTAATTGATGTCTTTGACTGTTGCTGTAGTTTTTTTTTGTGCCATATTTTTTTTAATCTAATGTTTCAATTCTGAAACCCACA
>JBILYQ010000058.1:0-9839 GCA_044377655.1 Flavobacterium sp. | reverse complement strand
CTTTTGCAATGAATCAATTGGCTGATTGTTATAAAGAAGATGAAGTAGCCGATTATAATCAATCCCTGATTTGGTATAAAAAACTGCTCGTTAAAGGAGAAGATGTTTTCTACCATATTGGCAGCTTTTATGAACGGGGAGAGGGAGTTACAAAAGATTATAAGGAGGCCTTCAATTGGTATAATAAAGGGTTGGAAAATAATCTAAAGACTAAGCAGTCTGAGGGTAGTATTGGTTTTAATTATTATTTAATAGCGAGTTTATATTGCGAGGGCGGCTTTGGAATTGAACAAAACTATGAGGAAGCAATCAAATTATACAAACTAGCAGCCGATAGAGGATTAGAACTTGCTATGGAGGCACTATCTAGAATGTATAAAGAAGGGCAAGGTGTTGAAAAGGATGAAAAAATAGCTAAGGAATGGTCTGATAAAGCAGAAAAAGCTAGAGAAAATAATCAATAATAAAAAGACAACTTATTAAAATAACCTTTCATTAAATAAATAAAATAAAAACCATGAAAATACTAATCACAATACTACTATTCCTTTTAGCAGGAACAACCCTTCAAGCGCAAAAAAAAGCAAATAGCACAACTAAAACGACCACTGTAGCAGCTAAAACAACAACACAAAAATTGGGTAAAAATGTGCAGGAAGTAAAAATCAAAAACGAAACCTATTATCTAACCAAAGAAATCGGTTATCCAATTACGGGCGAATATTTATTTGAAAGCAAAAAAGACCCAATAGTACAATTAAATCCTGATGGTACTGGGTTATTTCAATTGCACGAAATGTCTCGAACACCAATGGTATGGGGAATAGAGTGTGAAAGGAACGGAACGCCCAAAAAAATAAAAACCGATTGGGGTTTTATGTATAATCTTTGGTACCAAATAAAAGCAAAACACCAAGGAGCAAGTTGGGAATCTGGAGAGATAGATGCGTGGGATGTGGTTTCGTTTTCAGTCCATACAGATGAAAGTAAAATATATATTTTAGGAGAACGCATTAAAAGTTTTTAAATGATTAATTGAAATTCCAAAACAAAATCCAGAAAGCAAACAAACAACCCAGCAAAACCAATCCCAAAAAAAAACACGGTCTTTACATACCGTGCGCTTTGCAATAACAAACCCATCTCCCCATCAAGCCAATACACCATCAACTACAAAACACCATTGCTACAAACAAAGCTAGTCGTTTGTTTTTTGCTTTACGCTGTCTTGTTTTTGAAGAAAGTGCTGCGCTATACTGTCTTGTTTTTGCAGTAGCGCTTCTTTTTTAATACTGTCCAAGGAGGTGTAATAATTATACTCTTGTTCTTCTGCTGCAAGTTTTAATTCCAGGGGAGTTGGGTTATAGTCTTTACAGGAGATAAACAAAAATAAAAAAGAGATCACTATCTTCATGGTTCAAAAATAGAAAATTTTTGGAGTTAGACAATGGTATTTGTTTGTTTATCACTGTAGTCTGGAACGTAACACTAAATTACAAAGCCACGCTATCAGATTACTGCGCTGTCCTCCTAAGCTACTCTCCAGCAAGCGCTGTTCCAAAAAGCCCTACAGCAAGCTCTGCCCATAGCAAAACCAACATAACCAAAATTAGGGCACAAAGTATAATTTGGTGTTTCACTTTTTTTACTTTTTGAAAAACAAACATACACAACCAACTAGTTCCTAGTAAAAGTACGCCTGCAACAACAAAATCAAATCCTGACCAATTAACTTCCTCAGTAAATTGCATGGCTAGTAAAGGAATAATCAATAAAAGCGTGGGTAGCAATACAACTATAAGTGTTTTTTTGTATTTCATAGCTCGGTTTTTTTCTGGTTTTCTGGTGGCTTCTCGCTACACATTGCAAGTTGTCCCTACCAAATTGTCAATTAGTTATTTTATACGCCTACCCTGAGTTTTTATCGAAGGGTTGAAGGATTTTTCTATTAGTGAATGCTAAACCCTAACCGGCTGTTATAGGCAGCTCATTTTCATTTTATGATTTTAACCAATTCCTTTTTGATAGAATCATATTGTTCTTGTGTAATTACGCCTAAATCAAGTTTTGTTTTTGCCTCTTTTAATGCTACAAAAGCTTTCTCACTTGTCATTACAGCTTTTGGATTTATAAGTTCGCTATATTGCAACGCTGAATCAACGTTCAATACAGTTATATCAATACCCGAATTGTTAAAAACCAAGTTTGCACTAATTTTAGTTTTTATTTTGCCCGTTTTTACTAATTTTATTTGTTTTATTTCAATTTCTTTCCCTTTGAATGTTTCTGGTAAAAAGGCAATACCTGACAATGTCAGTTTCTCAATTCTTCCCAGTATTATATAAGAAAAAACATTGACGCTTTGCAATGTAGGCTGGAATATATCAGGTGTCTGTTCACTTGTTTGATTTATACTACTTGGTCTACCTAATTTCATTGTATCGCCAACCTGTAAAACGGTACCGTCTACAAATTTTACAAATTTGAACTTTGTATAATTCTTATAGGATTTTGTCCAAGAGAGGTTCGCTAATTTTGAGATAAATAACGTGTCGCTAATTTGCGCAAAACTTGAAACACTATAAATCAATATAAGTAAAAAAAATATTTTTCTCATTTTCTATAAAAGTGTAATAATAGTTCATTTTTTTCTAGCATCTTGCTAACGCCCTAACGCTTTGCTCTAGTTTCGCGATTAAATATAGACTTTTTTTTCGGTTTTTCACTGACTTTTTAACCCAAAACCATCTCCCCATCAAACCCCATTGCCCAAAACCGTTGTAGCCCTATCATCCTGAGCTACGCCTACCCTGAGTTTTTATCAAAAGATCGAAGGACTTTTACTTTAGTAAGCTGCTTTACTTTTTATTGTTTTTTTTAAAAAAAAGATATTTTAGTAACCTAAATACACCATACAAGAAAATGGAGGTTAATAAAAGTTGCCAAAAAAATAAGTAATAATTCATAATTTTTATCTAATTACCTTAGTGCAATAATATCAATTGTCATATAGGGATAATACGGCAGCGTTGACAGTTTTATATTCGCGTCCAATTTATCCTTAGCCTTTAAAACCAAGAAAATGCCGGCGGTGTCGCTTTTTATGTAAGACGCCAAAAGCGTACCATTGTCTTCCCATTCCTTTATTATTTTTTTTTCTCTTGGCAATAATTTCAAGCGGGTTTCTTGGTCTATTCCTTGTAATAGAATGTCTATCATAAATGTATTCATCGCCTGTTTTTTTTATTTGTTTACGCTGTTCGGTTTTTTAAATTAGGCTTTTTAGAGAAATTGTGCAACGGCTACAGGTGTTACTAACAGTCCTTTTCGTTACTCAATGTCTATTATATCTATTGCCTTCATCAATCTATCCGTTTCCGATAACGCAACAATGATTTTCTGATAATGTAAAATATCATCAAATTCAAGCGTACGTGCTTTGCGGTCTTTAAGCCACTTTTGTGCGGGTTGATAACCGCCAATGTAAAACTCCCAAGCCCTTTGTGGCACATTATCAAAATACTGCGTATCGTTGATGTACACTTTACCGTCTTGATACTTTGGTTTTGTAACCACATTATCCCCATCTTCTGGATATTGAGTAATGTATTTCTCCACGATTGGGCTTTCCAATAAATGTATTTGTCGTATTTCACCACCTAGTTTTACCAATTCCCAAAACGTGGCTGCATCTTTTGGATGCGGAACTCTCGGAAAATCTATCTTCAAAAACTCCTTGTATTTCTCTCTATACGTTGGCGAATGTAAAACCGCATAGATATAATCTAATAGGTCTATAGGTGCAAAAGTTGTAGGAATGTCATCCTGAGCTTCGCCTGCCCTGAGTTTTTTATCGAAGGGTCGAAGTGCTCTTAAATAAATGTATATTTGGAACGCAAAATCAAACCAACATGAAACTAACTTTACTTCTTTTTTTATTTTTTTCCATAAACGTATTTGCCCAACCAAACATTTCAAATTATGAAATTTGCGATGATAACAATGATGGTTTTGCCGTTTTTGATTTATCAACAAAAATCCCTGAAATTTTAGCCAATGATAATCCAGTAGATTTTACGATATCTTTTTATGAAACTTTAACGGATGCGCTAACCAATTCAAATGCAATAACATCGGTTCCAAATTATACTAATCTTTATCCATCTACACAAACTGTTTTTATAAATAAATTAAACAACGCTACTAATCAAAGTGAAGTACTTACTTTAGATATTATAGCCCATCCAATTCCAGTTGCTGATGTGCCAAATTTGTATTCTTGTTTTAATCAAGGTGTTGCAATTTTTTATTTAGGGACTGTTGCTGAGTTAATTTATGCTCAAAATAGTGCTTCACCCAACCAGATAAGTATCAGTTTTCATAATACACTTGGTGATGCTATAAATCAAATCAATCCATTTCCGTATCAATTTGCAACTCAAGATGTCTCCACAGTAATCTATATTTCAATAAATAATAATATAACGGGCTGTTCTGCTTATACTACGTTAACGCTTCTTGGTGAAAATTGTAATACTAACAATTGTCAAATTCCAACAAATGTTGCAGCCACTACTATTCAACAAACCACGGCAACGTTAAACTGGGTTACAAATGATATAAGTTGGGAAATTTTTATTACCGCTGCAAATGCGCCTGCACCTACAGCAACTTCACAAGGCATTGTAACTAATGTAAATCCTTTTATAATTTCAAATTTAAATTGTTCTACAAACTATACGTTTTACGTTCGTTCAATCTGTACGAATGCTGTTTCAGATTGGTCGTCTCCTGTTACTTTTCAAACAGCTAGTTGCGGACAATCGGTTACTGTTTCTAGCACAGTTTATACACCAACGGATATTCTAAATAACATAGTTTTAAACAATGAATGTGGAAACGCATCGAACATAATTACTCAAGGAATTTGTGGTATTGGGTATTTCAATAACAACGATGGCGATTTCCCTTTTGAAGAAGGATTAGTAATACGAAGTGGTAATGTAAACCTGTCTGGCGGAACATATAGTGGCTCAGGCTCAAATTCATCCTCTTGCTCAAATCTAAACGATGGCGACTTAAACAATGTTTTAGTAACAACAGGAAATAATTCTGGAACAATAAATGATGCTACTTTTATTAAATTTGATTTTGTTCCCTCTTCCAATCTATTAACCTTTAATTTTCTGTTTGCTTCTAATGAATATGGAAATTATCAATGTAATTTCTCAGATGTTTTTGGTTTTATTCTAACCGATTTAGTAACGGGAGTTAAAAGAAACATTGCTGTTGTCCCAGGTACTACTACGCCTATTTCAACAACTACGGTTCGCAATAATTTATACAACACCGCCTGTACATCGGTTAACTCACAATTCTTCGGAAGTTACAATGTGAATAATCCCGAGAGCGACATTAATTTTATTGGGCAAACCGTTCCTATGACGGCTTTTGCTCAAGTGATACCAAACCGTCAATATTCAATAAAACTTGCTGTCGGCGATTATAATGACTCTATGTTTGACTCAGCCGTTTTTATTGAAGGTGGCAGCTTTGCGTTTAGCAATCAATGTGAAGATAACATCCAACTAGTGGCTTTCATTGACAGTAATAATAATGGAACAAAAGAAGATACTGAATTAAGTTATTCTCAAGGCACATTCAATTATAGTGTAAATGATGATGCAAACGAAATTGAAAACCAATCTTCAAATGGTGTTTTTTATCTTTTCCCAGATAACATTACCAATAGTTATGATATATCATATTCCATCTATCCTGAATTAACAAGTTATTTTTCAACGTCAACAAGCTATTCAAATGTTGTGTTTGAAAATAATGGAAACAATATTTATTATTTCCCAATAACCAATATACAACCTTACAGTGATGTAGAAGTTTCAATTACCTCTGTACAAGTTCCAATTCCTGGATTTAACTATTATAACCGTATAACATACAAGAATAATGGAATTACTTCAGCCTCAGGAACCTTACAGTACAATCACGATAGTATGCTAACACTTCAAAGCGTTTCAGAACCAAGTAATATTCCTATTGCAAACGGATTTACATTAAACTATGTTAATTTGTTGCCTGGCGAAATAAGAACTGTTTTAGTAACCTTAACAGTCCCAACTATCCCAACAGTAACATTAGGGCAACTTGTAGTTAACACGGTAACCTCTTTAAATACTAATGATTTTATTCCAGCGAACAATTCCTTTGAATTTTCGCAAGTAATTGTAGGTTCTTATGATCCAAATGATAAATTAGAATCTTATGGTGGAAGAATAGTTTTTAACGAATTTGATGCAAATGATTATTTGTATTATACCATTCGTTTTCAAAATACTGGAACTGCCAATGCACAGTTTGTTCGATTAGAAGATACCTTAAACGATAAGTTAGACGAAACAAGTATTCGAATGATTGGAGCAAGCCATGATTATGTTTTGACTAGAAATGATACTCAATTGACATGGCAATTTAACCAAATCAATTTGCCTCCACAGATCGTTAACAATATAGGAAGTAATGGCTATGTACAATTTAAAATTAAACCAAAACCCGGTTTTTTATTAGGCGACGTTATTCCAAATACAGCTGAAATTTATTTTGATTTTAACCCTGCTATTGTAACAAATACTTTTAATACAGAATTTGTTCAGTCGCTATCAAATTCAACTTTTACTGCTAATGAAATTCAATTAACACCTAATCCTGCTAAAGATTTTGTTACAATAAATAACTTAGGTACTGAAAGAAGTAATCAAATATCAATTTATGAAGTAAGCGGCAAAAGAATTTATAATAAAACAAAAATAGTTGATGCCCAAACTACTATTAACACTTCCAATTTTGCTAAAGGAATCTATTTAGTAGAAATAGTATCTGAGAACAACCTTAAACTAGTCAAAAAATTAGTCATTCAATAAACACCGAATGACTATTTAAAACAAAAATCCCGAAGGCTACTTCGGGATTTTTGTTTTATTATTTATTCAACCACCAAATACTTCCATTAAGCACCGTGGCAAAAGTAACCCATGCTAGATAAGGCAAAAGCAACATTGCCGCAACTTTATCTATTTTCTTAAATTGTATGTAAGTTTCAAAAATCATCAACCAAAGCAATAAAATCTCCACCAAAGCCAACAATGGATTGTGCAATCCAAAAAACAAATACGACCAAAGCGCATTCAATGCCAATTGAATGGTAAAAACAATAAGCGCTTTCTTGACCAACTCTTTTTCAAATTCAATCCTATTCCAAACAATTCCCGCAGCAATTCCCATCATGATATAAAGCAGCGACCAAACGGGCGCAAAGATCCAATTGGGCGGATTAAAACTCGGTTTTATCAAAGTAGGATACCAAGTAATGATGCTATCGCGAGTAATTATCCCCGAAAAATAACCGATAACCAAACACGTAACGGCAACCGTGGCAATTCTTAAAATCTTTTGCATGTTATTCTGTTTAAATTATTCACAAATGTACTAAACAAAAGCAAATTGTTTTTATAAAAAAAGTATCTTTGTCTAAATTTGAATAGAT
Organism: Flavobacterium sp.; assembly: GCA_044377655.1. Taxonomy (GTDB): domain Bacteria; phylum Bacteroidota; class Bacteroidia; order Flavobacteriales; family Flavobacteriaceae; genus Flavobacterium. Next base: position 2,278 of record JBILYQ010000058.1, on the reverse strand, counting down.
ATGATTTCCCCTGCTAGTTCGCAAAAGCTGCTGTCCGAAAAGGATTTTATAGCAAACCATTCCACCTATTTAGCCGATAAAGGAAGCTTCACATGGAGTGCGCCAAGCAACATTGCCTTGGTAAAATATTGGGGAAAGAAAGAACATCAAATTCCGGCAAACCCGTCAATAAGTTTCACGCTAAATAATTGCAAAACAATTACCAAGTTAGCATTCGAAAAAAAAGTCCTCCATGAAAAGAGTGGCGTAACCGCAGAAAAGTTCTCCTTTGATTTATTGTTTGAAGGCAAACCAAAAGAAGATTTCAAACCAAAAATCCAGAAATTCTTTGAGCGAATAGAAATATACTGTCCCTTTTTAAAAGACTATCATTTCATCATTGACACGCAAAACACCTTTCCACACAGCTCCGGGATTGCCTCGTCTGCCTCTGGAATGGCAGCTTTGGCAATGACTATTATGAGTTTAGAAAAAGCATTACATCCAGAAATGACGGATGCTTATTTTTATCAAAAAGCATCGTTCCTTGCCCGATTAGGTTCGGGTAGCGCTTGCCGAAGTGTCAAAGGAAGCGTGGTGGTTTGGGGCAATCATGCCGAAATTGAAAACAGTTCCGACTTGTTTGGCGTAGAATTTCCATCACCCATTCATGAAAATTTTAAGAACTATCAAGATACTATTTTATTGGTTGACAAAGGCGAAAAGCAAGTTTCAAGTACTGTTGGACACGACTTGATGCACCATCATCCGTTTGCCGAACAACGCTTTTTGCAAGCACATCATAATTTATCATCAATAAAAACCGTTTTAGAAACAGGAGATTTACCCGAGTTTATCAAGATTGTAGAAAGCGAAGCCTTGACCTTGCATGCCATGATGATGACTTCGATGCCCTATTTTATTCTGATGAAACCAAACACGTTAGAGATTATCAATAAAATATGGAAATTCAGAAATGAAACTAAAATACCAGTGTGTTTCACTTTAGATGCCGGTGCCAATGTGCATGTTTTGTATCCCGAAAACGTTAGCGTTGCTACTTTGCAATTTATTAAAGACGAATTAGTTGGCTATTGCCAAAATGGTCAGTATATTTGTGACGCAATTGGAAATGGAAGTCAATTGATAATTGATAATTGATAATTGATAATTGATAATTGATAATTGATAATTGATAATTGATAATTGATAATTGATAATTGATAATTGATAATGTAAAATTAATGGATGGAGAAACAAAACATTATCAAAGAAAAATCATTTTTATTTGCAATTGAAATTGTTGGTCTTTATAAAGTTCTTGTCGAAAGAAAAGAGTTTGTGCTTTCAAAACAAATGTTACGTTCTGGAACATCCATTGGGGCAAATGTTAGAGAATCTGAACACGCTCAAAGTAAAGCCGACTTTATTCATAAGCTCTCAATATCATTAAAAGAAGCTAACGAAACAGAATATTGGATAGATTTATTATATGAAACAAAATATATTTCAGTTATTGAATTTCATAATATAAAACCAAAAACAATAGAGTTATTAAAATTACTTACTAGTAGTATTAATACCTCGAAAAACAAAATGAATTGATAATTATCCATTGTTAATTATCCATTGTTAATTAGAAATTAATTTATGAAAGGACCGTTATTTTACTCAAAAATTCTTCTCTTCGGAGAATACGGAATTATCAAAGATTCTAAAGGCTTATCAATTCCTTATAATTTTTACAATGGCGCTCTAAAAGTGGATCAAAATCCAACTGAAGAATCCATCAAATCCAATGCAAGCTTAAGACGATTTGTTACTTATTTAGAGCAATTACAAAAAGATCAATCCGAATTAGTAACTTTTAATTTAGAAGTTTTAAAAACTGACGTAGAAAGAGGCATGTACTTTGACTCTAGCATTCCGCAAGGATATGGCGTTGGCAGCAGCGGCGCTTTGGTTGCTGCAATTTACGATAAATACGCCAATAATAAAATCACTGTTCTAGAAAATTTAACACGTGAAAAATTATTACAGTTAAAAAACATTTTCTCTCAGATGGAATCTTTTTTCCACGGAAAAAGTTCTGGACTTGACCCATTAAATAGTTATTTAAGCATTCCCATTTTAATCAACTCCAAAGATAATATTGAAGCAACTGGGATTCCAAATCAAAGTTTTGACGGTAAAGGCGCCGTGTTTTTATTAGACTCAGGAATTGTTGGCGAAACGGCTCCAATGGTAAATATCTTTATGGAAAACTTGAAAGATCAAGGTTTCCGTAAAATGCTAAAAA
>JBILYQ010000241.1:0-3821 GCA_044377655.1 Flavobacterium sp. | reverse complement strand
TTTAGAGCCTTACGCACTTGGTGGTAACACGTCACAATATATTTTTGGACCTACGCCTACTCCAGTTGGACTTCCAACATTTAGAAATGTAGACATTAAATGGGAAGAGACAACTACCTATAATGCGGGTATTGACTTCGGTTTCTTTAACAACAGATTGACGGGATCCTTCGAAGCTTTTTACAAGTTATCAAAAGATTTGTTGTCGTATGCAGCAATATCTGACGGTTCTAACTTTAGTAATGCAGGATTTCAAAACATTGGTGATTTAAGTTCAAAAGGGGTTGAATTAACTTTGAATGCAGAGGTGGTTAGATCGAATGATTTTAATTGGAATGTAAATTTTAACGCTTCTAAATTTGAGAGAAGATTAGATAAATTGGCTTTAGGAACTGATATTCTAACAGGAGGAATCGGTGGAGGAACAGGTGGAACAATTCAAATTCATAGCGAAGGTTACACGCCTAATTCATTTTATGTTTTCAAACAATTATATGATATAGACAATAATCCAATTCAAGGAGCTTATGCTGATTTAAATGGAGACGGCATTGTTAATGACAATGACAGGTATATTAAATATAACTCAGACCCAGATGCTACATTTGGTTTTGCTTCTAACATGAACTACAAGAATTTTGATTTTTCGTTCAATTTAAGAGCAAGTATTGGAAATCATAATTACAACAATATCAATTCTGTAAGCGCTTATAATTCTCAATCGTATTCAGGAACGGTTCTTAATAACCTTCCAACGGCTGTGTTAGATACTAATTTTAATGAAGCGGGAAGTTTAGGTACTCAATCTGATATTTATGTTGAAGATGCCTCTTTCTTAAGAATGGATAATATTACACTTGGTTATACTTTTTCTAAATGGTTAGAAGGTAAAGCAAGCGTTCGTTTGAGCGCAGGAATTCAAAATGCATTTGTTATTACCAACTATGGCGGATTGGATCCTGAGATTACAAACAATGGTATTGATAATACGATTTATCCAAGACAAAGAACATTATTATTTGGAGCGAATATTAAATTTTAATAAAAAAACTATGAAAAAATTTTTTAAATTATCTTATTTGGTTTTTGGGTTGCTTGCTGTTTCTTGCACAAGCGATTTGAATGTTACTCCAGAGGATGATGATCTCTTTTTATCTGATGACTTCTTCTCAACGGAAGATTCATATAAAAAAGGACTTGCAGGTGTTTATGGTAATTTATCATTGACAGGTGCCTCGGGTCCAGGTTCATCAAACATATCTGGTATCGATGCTGGAACAAGCCAGTATGGAAGATGTTTATGGTACATGCAGGATTTATCTACGGACGAAGTGATTTGGTCCTATGAAAATGATCCAGGTACTGCTGAAATTCAAAGAACAAACTGGTCTGCCTCAAATCCTGTTTTTAGAGGAATGTATGGTAGAGGAATGTTTCAAGTAGCCTTAGTAAATGAATATTTGAGACAAACAACAGATGCTAAATTGGATGGCAGAGGTGTTTCAGTATCATTGAGAGCTGATATCCAAAAGTACAGAGCTGAAGTACGAGTTTTAAGAGCACTAGCTTATTATCATTTGATGGACATGTTTGGAAAAGCTGCTTTTGTAACAGAAAATGATCCTGTTGGTTCCTTCATGGGGCCACAATATGACAGACAACAATTGTTTGATTATATCAAAGGAGAATTGGAAGAACTAGAAAATGATGACAATTTAGCGGCAGCAAGAACAAACGAATCTGGCAGATTGGATAAGGGCGTTGCTTGGATGATTTTAGCTAAAATGTATTTGAATTCTGAAAGCTATTTTGGTATTGCAGCTTACACAGAATGTGCTACCTATTGTAATAAGATTGTTGGTGCAGGCTATCAATTAGCAACAAGCTATCAACATAACTTTATGGCAGATAGTAATACAAACAGTGCAAATAACGAAATTATTTTCGCATTGCAATCTGATGGTAACTTCACTCAAAATTATGGACCAACTACCGTGATGGTTAATGGTTCTGTGGGATCATTGGAACTAAATGGAACCTCTCTTGGAGTAACTTCAGGAGGTTGGGGCGGCGCGTTACGCGTTAGAAAACAATTTGCTGACAAATTTGCCGATCCATCATTTACAAATGATGATAGAAATACTTTGATTACGGCTAACAGAGTTCCAGAAATAACAACAATTTCAGATAGAGACTCTGGATATGTTATTGCAAAATATTCTAATAAAACATCAACTGGAAGCGCAGGTGTTAACAATACATTTGTAGATACAGACTTTCCATTATTCCGTTTAGGAGATGTATATTTAATGTTGGCAGAATGTCAATTAAGAGGTGGAGCAGGAGTTTCTGACACGCAAGCTTTAGGATATGTTAATGATTTAAGAACAAGAGCAAATGGGGAAACAATTTCTTCAAGCCAGTTGACCTTGGATTTTATTCTTGACGAACGATTGAGAGAATTGCACTGGGAAGCACACAGAAGACAAGATTTAATACGTTTTGGTAAGTTTACTGGTGGAAGTTACAACTGGGCTTGGAAAGGAAATGGTGCCGCTGGTATTGCATTGCCAAGCAATTATAAAGTATATCCTCTACCAAGCGAAAGCCTTGCGGCCAATACAAATTTAGTTCAAAATGCAGGTTATTAATAGTATTAGTTTAACAAAAAAATAAAAATAAAATGAAAAATAAATTTAAAATTATTATTGCTGCAATGGTATTTGCAGGTTTATGGTCTTGTAGTGATGAAGAGAATTTCAAAATCTTACAGCCTAAAGGTGAATTCGAAATTGTAACTCCAGAAGCTGGAACAGCAATTGTACTAACACCAGAATTACAAACGAACCCAGCATTAACATTGACATGGGAATCGGCTGATTTTACAACGCCAACCCAAATTACCTATACTGTAGAGATGGCAGTAACAGGAACTGATTTTGCAAATATAGTTACAGCTGCAACTACCAGTGGAAACAATGTTACTTGGTCAGTTGCTGACTTAAATGGCGCTTCTGTTGCAGCCGGTTTAACGCCGTTTGCTGAAGGAAGTATAGATGTAAGAGTTAAAGCTACTGCTGGTGGTCAAGACATGTATTCTAGCGTTGTTAACTTTTTGATTACACCCTATTCTACTGATTTGCCAAAAATTGGTGTCGCTGGAAATCACCAAGGATGGAACCCTCCAACAGCCCCACCTATCGCTGCATCAAGCTTTGGAGAAACTGATTACGAAGGATTTGTTTATCTAGACGGTGGTTTTAAATTTGTTGGACCAGAATCTAATGGAGTTTTCTCATGGAATACAAATTGGGGAGATGATGGTTCTTTCGCGGGTTCTTTAAGCGCTGGTGGATCTGATATCATTGCATCTGCTGGATACTACAGAGTAAGAGCTAATACAGCTGCTTTGACCTATTCTACAGAGCCTATGAACTGGGGAATTATTGGAAATGGAACGCCAACAGGTTGGGATTCCGATACAGATTTGACTTATGACCCTGCAACAAAAAAATTGTCAGTTGTTATCAATCTAACTGCTGGTCTTAAATTCAAATTCAGAGCCAACAATGCTTGGGATGTTAATTTTGGTGGTTCGGATGGAAGCTTAAGTTATAATGGTGCTGATATCGACACGCCTTCAGCAGATGGTTCTTATAAAGTTGAATTGGATTTAAGTGTGCCAAGGATACCTACATATACTGTAACGGCTCAGTAATTTTGTTAATTTAATTAAAAAGGGCTGTTTTTTGCAGCCCTTTTTTATCATTACTATTTTTGCTATGAAAAAAAATATTTTTATTTTATTGTTTTCTGTATTT
>JBILYQ010000240.1:0-3857 GCA_044377655.1 Flavobacterium sp. | reverse complement strand
AGTTTGGATGATTTGCACAATCCGTATCTGATGAAAGATATGGACAAAGCAGTAGTCCGAATTGAAAAAGCCATCGCAAATGGAGAGAATATTTTGGTTTTTGGCGATTATGATGTTGATGGAACCACTGCGGTTTCGTTGGTTTCTAGCTATTTAAAAAGTTATTATCCCAATGTGGCGACCTACATTCCCGACCGATATGGCGAAGGGTATGGTATTTCGTTTAAAGGAATTGATTTTGCTGATGATAATGGATTTTCACTGATTATTGCTCTGGATTGTGGCATAAAATCTATCGACCATGTGGCTTACGCAAACGACAAAAAAATTGATTTTATCATTTGCGATCACCACCGACCAGGAAGTGAATTGCCTGATGCTGTTGCGGTTTTAGATCCAAAACGAGAAGATTGTAGTTATCCTTATGATGAATTGTGCGGTTGCGGAATTGGTTTCAAACTCATTCAAGCCTTGGGACAAAACCGAAACCAAACCATTGCGGATTTGATTTTATATTTGGATTTGGTTGCCACAGCAATTGGCGCCGACATTGTTCCGATTACTGGAGAAAACAGGATTTTGGCAAAGTTTGGTTTGGATATTATCAATACCAATCCACGACCAGGAATTAAAGCATTAATTAATAATGTAAAGAAAAAAGTTCTCACAATTACCGATGTTGTTTTCATTATTGCGCCAAGAATTAACGCCGCCGGAAGAATAAAACATGGTAATGAAGCTGTTTCTTTATTGACAGAATACGATTTTGATCAAGCCGAACAATTTGCTTCAGAAATTGAACAATACAACACCGACCGAAAAGATTTAGACAAACAAATCACCATTGAAGCGCTATCTCAAATTATTGAAAACAACGAAACAAAACGCTTTACAACCGTTGTTTATCAAGAAGATTGGCACAAAGGGGTGATTGGAATTGTGGCTTCAAGATTGACAGAAACCTATTATCGGCCAACGTTGGTTTTTACCAAAAGCGGAGATAAATTGGCCGCTTCGGCACGTTCGGTGAAAGATTTTGACGTTTACAATGCCTTGGAAGCTTGCGCGGAACATCTCGAACAATTTGGCGGACATATGTATGCGGCAGGAATGACACTCAAAGAAGAAAACTATTTAAATTTTAAAAATGCTTTTGAAAAAGTAGTCGAAGCCACGATTGCTCCTGAGTTATTGCTTGCTGAAATTTCGATAGATGCCGAGATTGATTTTGCCGAGATTTCTCCAAAACTAATTCGAATTCTTAGTCAGTTTGAACCTTTTGGACCACAGAATATGTCGCCAGTTTTCCTGTCTAAAAATGTAAAAGACACGGGTTACGGAAAGCCAATTGGTAAAGACAACGAACATTTAAAACTCTTTGTAAAACAGAATGGTTCGCAAGGTATAGGTGTTATTGGTTTTAATTTAGGCAATAAATTGGAACTCTCCAAAAACCAAAACCCCTTTGAAATAGTATATCATCTTGATGAAAATGAATTTAATGGAACAATGACAATGCAGTTGCGATTGAAGGATTTGAGGTAATTTATTGAAAAGTCTTTAATTCAAATTTCTCTCCATCAAAAACGCCATACGTAAAATAACCAATCCAATCGCCAAGGTTGACGTAGCTGGAATTTTCGCCAACGGGAATAATCAACGGCAAATGACGATGGCCAAAAACAAGATAATCATAATGCTTTGTTTCCAGTTTCCGTTTGGAATATTGCACCAGCCATTCGTTTTCTTCGCCAAGGAATTTTACATCATCTTCTCCAGAAATAAGTTTATTTTTAACGGAAAGATATTGTGCCAAGGTCACGCCCAAATCAGGATGCAGCCATCGAAAAACCCATTTAGATAACGGATGAACAAACACTTTTTTCATGCGTTTATAACCCATATCGCCTGGGCCTTTTCCGTCACCATGACCAATTAAAAACGTTTTTTCGTTAAAAGTGTATTCTTGATTGTCATAATAAACAGGAATATTTAATTCTTTTTGGAAATAATCATTCATCCATAAATCGTGGTTGCCCACAAAGAAATATATCGGGATTCCGCTGTCGCGAATTTCCGCTAATTTACCCAAAACCCGAACGAACCCTTTTGGAACAACAGTTTTGTATTCAAACCAAAAATCGAACAAATCGCCGAGCAGGAAAATACATTCGGCATCTTTTTTTACTTCATCAAGCCACGCCACAAACTTTTTTTCACGAGGAAAACTCGCTTCAGGAGTTGGCGCACCAAAATGTTGGTCGGAAGCAAAATAGATTTTTTTATTGGGTGAAATAGTCATTTAAGATTTGTGTTTTATAAAAGCACTTCGACAAGCTCAGTGTGACAGTTTAGTTATCCGAAGCAAACCATTCGGCAAAAGACGTTTCGGTTTCTTGCAATTTTAGAGAAAATAATTTAATGGAATCGGGTAAACGATTTTTTATTTTTTGAGCAAAATCAATCACCATGTTTTCACTTGTCGGTTGGTAGTCCACTAAAATTACGTGATGATCTCGACTGATTAATTCTTTGGCCAATTCAATATGTGGTGTGTTTTTGTTGAAAACCGTGGCATGATCGAAATTATCAACGATTTCTTCTCTAACTATTTTCTTCAAATCGGTAAAATCAATCACCATTCCATATTTTACGTTATTCGTATCCAAAATGGGTGCGCCAATAACCGTTACCGAAAGTTTATAACTGTGACCATGCACATTTTTACATTTTCCGTCGTAGCCATAAAGCGCATGTCCAGTTTCAAAACTAAACTGTTTGGTAATTCTGATATTACTCATGTCAATGATTTTAGTATGCAAATTTAGTAAATAAATCTACTAATTCGCGTCTCTTTTTTTGGCGTTATGATACATCCAATAGGCCAATACAATTAAGATGATAAACGGAACAAATGAACCGATTATTAGGCCTGTTTGATAACCGCTATCTGGAGCGTTCTTTAATTTGTCGCCAATATTGACTTGCTGGAGGAATAAAATTGATTTCATAGCGATGTATTTTTAAAAGAAGGAATAAGATTGTTTTCTCTATATTAGTTAGTCTTTTAGAATGAATTTAAAACAAAACCCAAAATTTTTGCGCTTTTGCTATTGTTTTTTGGAAACTAAAAGTAGTATATTTGTTCCTCAATTTGGGGGATTAGCTCATTTGGCTAGAGCGCTTGCCTGGCAGGCAAGAGGTGGTCGGTTCGAATCCGATATTCTCCACATTAGACCGTCTCGTTTATTTCGAGGCGGTTTTTTTATTTTCCTTTTTTTAGTTCTTCCGCAACTTTCTCCAATTCCATGTACCAATCTTCCCCAAATCTTCTTACCAGAGCTTCCTTCACGAATTTGTAAACTGGAACTTCCAATTCTTTCCCTAGTGAACATGCAGGATCACAAATATCCCAACGGTCGTAATTCACCGCTGCAAAATCAGTAAAATCTTTAACTCGAACGGGGTACAAATGACAAGACACGGGTTTTTTCCAATCGATTATCCCTTGGTTATAGGCTTGTTCGATTCCGCACAGAGCAGTTTTTCCATCAAAAATAACATAGGCACAGTCTTTATTGTCAATCAAAGGGGTTTCTAAATCTTGGTCGGTTCCAACAACCCAAGTGCCCAATCTTTCAATAGCTTCAATGCCTTCTTTGCGAAGAAATGGTTTGATTTTTGGATAAATTTCTTCCAAAATTTTGGTTTCTTCTTTACTTAAAGGAGCGCCAGCATCGCCATCAACACAGCAAGCGCCATGACAAGCCGAAAGGTTGCACACAAAATCTTTTTCGAGAATATCTTCAGAAACTATTGTTTTTCCTAATTGAAACATGGCTGTAAACTTAAATTTG
>JBILYQ010000238.1:0-3891 GCA_044377655.1 Flavobacterium sp. | reverse complement strand
CGGGTATCACCTTAAACTATTTCACAAAATACTATGCAAATGATTACAATCCTGTCATTGCAGAGGCATTTGTACAAAACCAAAAAGAAATTGGTGCCTTTCCCATGCTTGATTTTTTTATCAATGCTCGAATTCGCCAAACCAGAATTTTCTTGAAAGCGGAACATTTCAATTCCAGTTTTACGGGGAATACCTATTACAATGCGCCCAATTATCCTTATCGTGATTTTATGATACGCTTTGGTTTGGTTTGGAATTTCTTTCAATAATAATTTTAGAACATTTTATATTCAATACCTTTGTGCAATAATTAACAAAGAAATACAAAACTTTATAATGTGTCTCGAGTTATAAAAGGCATGAGATTATAAAAACAATAAATAAAAAGAATGAAATACTCAGAAAACATATTGGGAACTATTGGTAATACACCATTAGTAAAACTTAACAAAGTTATAGAAGGAATTGATGCTTTGGTTTTGGCCAAAGTAGAAACTTTCAATCCGGGAAATTCTACCAAGGACAGAATGGCGTTAAAAATGATTGAAGATGCAGAAGCAGATGGGAGATTACAACCAGGAGGAACCATCATTGAAGGAACTTCAGGAAATACTGGAATGGGATTGGCACTCGCTGCAATTGTTAAAGGATACAAATGTATTTTTGTCATAACCGACAAACAGTCCAAAGAAAAAATGGATATTCTTCGCGCTGTTGGCGCCAAAGTGATTGTTTGCCCAACGGATGTTGAACCCACTGATCCTCGTTCGTATTATTCCGTTTCAAAACGATTAGGTACAGAAATCCCTAATTCATGGTATGTTAATCAATATGATAATCCGAGTAATGCCATTGCGCATTATGAGCAAACGGGACCTGAAATTTGGGAACAAACAGATGGCAAAATCACTCATTTTGTAGTTGGAGTGGGGACAGGGGGAACTATTTCTGGTATTGGAAAATATTTGAAAGAGAAAAACCCAAATATTAAAATTTGGGGAATTGATACTTATGGTTCTGTATTTAAAAAATACCACGAAACTGGAATTTTTGACGAGAATGAAATCTACTCCTACATAACAGAAGGAATTGGGGAAGATATTTTGCCTAAAAATGTTGATTTTTCATTAATTGACGGTTTTACAAAAGTAACCGATAAAGATGCTGCTGTTTACACCCGTAAAATTGCGCTTGAAGAAGGTATTTTCGTTGGAAATTCTGCTGGTTCTTGTGTAAAAGGGTTGCACCAATTAAAAGAACATTTCACTAAAGACGATGTTGTAGTGGTGTTATTTCACGATAGCGGAAGCCGTTATGTTGGTAAAATATTTAATGATGATTGGATGCGGGAACGAGGTTTCTTAGAGGAAGAAATTACAAAAGCGGAAGACGTAATTAAAGACCATATCGATAAATCACTTGTTATTGTTCGTACAGAAGAATTGGTTTCGCATGCGATTGAAAGAATGCGCAAATATAAGATTTCGCAAATACCTGTAATTGACATCACAGGGTTTGTGGGTTCAGTTGACGAAACCGATTTGTTTCAAAGCTATGTTTCTGATAAGAATGTGGCCGAAAAACCCATCAAAGAAGTAATGGGAAAACCCTATCCGATTGTGAAATTAGGAACGCCAATTGAAGAAGTTTCTAAATTGTTTACAAAAGACAATCAAGCTGTTCTTGTAGATTTAGGAAATGGCAAACACCATATTATCACAAAATACGATATTATCGGTTCGATTAAGTAATTCTTTTTAGAAACAAGAGGCAAGAGCAAAGACTAATAATCTTTCTTCTTGGCTCTTTTTTCTTTTTATCTATTCACCAATCAAAACACCCGAAACATTCCAAGAACTAAAACTTGTACCTTCCGTTTCTCCTTGTGGAATTTTGACTTGCAATGTATGGTTTCCAACAGCCAAATCTCCTAAATCGATATAAATCGGGTTGGTTACCGTTCCTGGACACCAATTGGAACGACTATAATCCGAAGATGATAATCCGTTATTAAAATTCCCTGATGCCGGATTGTATAAACGGTAGGAACCACAATCTTGTCGCCATGGCGTGAAACTAAACACTTCTTTCTTGTCAAGCACTAGTGTATTCTTCTTTGGCACAAACTCATCTCCATTTTCCCAACCGCCATGACCCGTGGTAATATACCGCAGTTTGGCATTTTTCATCTCTTTGGTCAAGGTGAAATTTATTATCAGTCCATTATCATTATTGAACATCGTGGCATATTCCTGTCCAGCCATTTCCATCACATTATTGGTATTGAAAAGGGGTAGTGTTTGCATTGCTTTAACTTTGCTTTCCTCTTCCGGATGGATAGTGATGTTGGCGGAAATTTTATGTCCGCCTTTATCATAATTTCCAATATTGATGCCCATCCAAACTTCCTGATTGCTCAAAATGACTTGCAAATCGGAAATATCCTGACGGTAAGCAACGCTTTCTTGCCAGATTTTATCTTTTAATTGAATCGTATTGTATTGCTTTATGCCAAATGGGGTAAAAAACCGCAACACTTCCAATAAGGGCGAATAATTTTCTGTTCGAACAACGCCTTGGTATTCTTTTCCATTTCCGTTAGTGAAAACAGGCAATGTTTTGGCGCCTTTTTTTAAGCCATCCAAAAAGGATATTTCATTGTCTACAGGAATTATGAAAACCGAGCCCGTTCTGTCATATGCATCGCCATTGGATTTTTCGGTAACCTCGATAAAAATTTGACTACCTAGAGGAATTTCTGAAAATTTTACTTTTTTAACGGCAATTGTTCCATTTGCAAATCTCAAAATACTATCATTTGATTTAGATTCGTCCGAAAAATTAATAATTTGATCTTTGAAAAGTGAAATTGTTGTAAAGCGGCTTTTCCAGACATTGTCTTTGTAAGTCAAATTGTCAACCGTTTCTATGTCTAGTACTTTATCTGGTTTTGGAAATGCTTTTAGTTTTTCGATTTTTGTTGCTGCTATCACAAAGTTGCCATTACGAACCATTTCTAAAACCAAACCTAGATTTTGGCCCAAAATTGTTGGCGCTCCTTTAACTTTTAAATCATTGGTAAACCACAATTCGATTGTATTGGAGTTGATGCTAGTTTTTGCTTTTTGACATCGGTATCCCAAAATAGATTTGAATTCCCTGCTCAATTCAAACGATTGTTTGTTCAAGGAGACGCTGTCAATCATTGCCGTAGTTTTATTTTTGCTCAACGTGGCAATTTGCCTAAAGCTGTTTTTGGGTCTATCAATTATCCATTGTTCAAAGGGAAATTTTGCATTTCCATTTACTATGGCCTTTGAGGTCAGGGTAGTTTGGTTTTCATTTGAAAGGACAATGATAAGGTCTTGATTTTCTATGGGCTTTCCATTAGAACTTCTTGAATAAGTCACTTTTATGGAGTTTTGAGATTTTTGGGCTTGACTATTTTGAAAAATAAGGATAAACACAAGAATGATAATCTGCTTCATGACGAACAATTTATTAAAGAAGTTTCAAATATAAGATTTTTATGTAACTTTATTTAGTATCTTAGTGTGGTAAAATTGAGGATGATAAAAAAATATGCTTGGTTGATTTTGTTTCGAAATTTCAAAGAATTCACAATAATAAAAATCCGAGAATGAAAGAAGATTTTCTCCATTACCTGTGGCAATATAAAAAATTTGATTTTTCAAACTTGAAGACATTCGATGGAGAATTGTTGACCATCCTTCATTCGGGCTATTATTTGCAGAAAGCAGGTCCGGATTTTTTCAATGCGCAAATCATAATCGGTTCGCAAAAATGGGCTGGCAATATTGAAATTCATTTAAAATCCTCCGATTGGTATGTGCATCATCATGAAAAAGACGAAAACTACGACAGTGTAAT
>JBILYQ010000236.1:0-3905 GCA_044377655.1 Flavobacterium sp. | reverse complement strand
TTTCGTCGCTAAAAAAAAAGAAATGCCAAAACTATTCGGTATGGGTTTTTGAAAATTTAGTAGTGAACGGAGCGCACAATTTTTTTTCGAAAAAAATAAATCTCGTTCTCCTAGTTTTTTAAAAGGCACTTTATTCAAGAAAAAAGCACCTCATCAAAATGTGATAAAAGAAAAAAAATGTCTGTGGAAAACAACTTCTAAAAAACTGCAATTGATGTGGTCTTGTTTTTATATCGCTTTACCAAAAAAGATTTTTAGTGTTTAAAAAAACAATTTCTGGTTTGAATTAAAAAACACTTTTTAATTCAAACCAGAAGTGAAATAAATAAAAGCTTGGAAAAAATGGCTAAAAATTTAGCCTCACGACTAGTCCTAAATAATCGATACAGATTATCTAGGACTAGTCACTGTTTCGTTATTTATTTCCATGATTGCTTTTTTTATTTCAGAATAAATGTAGCGGGTTGGTTTGGATAAATTTTACGGTTTACCCACACCATTTGTTGAAGTTTTCAAAAAATAAAATTTGGGACTTTGTTGCATTTAATTTCGTAGTTATATAAACGGCAACCAAAACAAGAAGAGGCAAAACAAAATTTTCCGATACTGTAAATGCAGCAGTGGAAATTGCCTAGTAATAGGCTAACGATTATAGTAAAGCCGTTGGGTGTGTTTAATTGCTTACACTTCTTTTTTCAACCGAATCGGAATGGAAATGTTGATGAAAGTGTTGGTTTTTTTTATGGAAACAATGGTAAACTTTCCTTTTAATAGCAGAACACGTTGGCGCATGTTTTGAATGCCAATTCCTTCCTTGGTGGTTTTTGGGTCAAACCCAACACCGTTGTCGTCGATGGACATACAAATATTATTGAAATCTTGAACAATGGCGATGGTGAGTATGGTGGCATTGGAATATTTATTGGCATTTTGGCTGGCTTCCTGCATAATTCTATACAAATTCATTTTAATTTCACTTGAAATACTGCTCCAGTCAATGTCCTGCGCTACTTCTAGAACATACTGCGCTTTAGCTGTGGTGTTTTGGTTGGCTACGAATTCCTCTAGCAGGGTAACGAAATTGTTGGTTTTTTTGAAAATATCCTTGTTTAAATCGTGGGCAATATTTCTAATTTCTACTTCAATGTTATGTATTTGGCTAATTTGAATTAAACAGGTGGCAATGGTTTCGGGATCGTTTTTTTGCGATAATACGTATAAATTCAGTCGGGTGCTGGTCAGTTTATTCATAACACCATCATGAAGTTCCATGGCTATGCGTTTTTTTTCTGCTTGACGAGCAGTATCTTCTATGTTTTTTTGGGCAAGCATGAGTTGGTAAATTTCCTCATTGGCATTTTGCTGGGATTGTCGTAGCAGTAATTCTTTTTGTTTACCTCGTTGTTTGGTTGTAATAAAAAATAGCAATCCAATTAAAAAAACAATTATGGCAATGCTAATAATTATTCCTTTCTGTTTGACTACTTGGTCTCTTTCTAGCTGAATTTCATCGGTTTCGAGGGCGATACGGGCAAATTTATCTCTAAATTGTCGTTCCGTTTGCTGCAGGTTATCATTGACTTTGATGTATTCTTGGGCAATTGCAGAGGCATTTTTTGTGTCTACTTGGATAAGTTGAACTAATGATTCTGAAATGCCATAAGGTATGTTCTCTTTTATTGAAATGTTCTTCGCTTTTTGGGCATATTCAATGGCCTTGACGGTATCATTTACCTTAGAATAATAATCTGAAAGGCCTATGTGTATTCCAATTACCGTTTGGAATTCTTTGTGCTTCTGCGAAATGAGCAATGCTTTGGCAAATAGTTGCTTTGCTTCGTCGAGACTCTTTTGTCGTAATCTTAGAGTAGCCATGTTAAAGAGAATCGTTCCTTCTAAGCCGGGACTTGTTTTTTGAAGTTCTTTAATGCTAAGTGCTTCTTTTAAAAAACGATTGGCCAAGACAAAATTGTTGAGTTCTGAATACGAATTGCCTATGTTGTTTAAGCAAGTTGCTTTCAATTCATCGGCTTTCAAATTATTTTCTTTTAATAAATTTAATGCGGCTAAATTTGCTTTAAGCGCTTTGTTACTTTGTTTTGCTTCCACATATATTGACCCTGAAATAGTCAAAACCTCAATTAACTTGGTCTTATTGTTCTGTTTTTTAAATATAAACTCCGCCTGTGTTAATGAGGATTCTGCCCCCAAAAAATCATCTACTAAAAATTGCACAACTCCTTTATTATATAATGTATTCCCTAGATCATTGTTGTTGCCCAATTTTCTATACAATTTCTCTGCTTTTGAGTAACAATAAAAGGCACTGTCATATACCTTGTTGTGTTTATAATATCCGGCGGTGTATCTGTAATATCGGGCTAGGTTTAAGGTATCCTTGGTTGTGGTCGCTTTTTGAAGCAGCACTTTAGCTGTTTTTTTTAGCGCATTCCAATTGCGTTGCTTAAGATTGTTAAAGGTAGTTTCGCTTAAATAATACCTCGTTAACGTATCATTTTGCTCGAGCGCAATCAGCGAAAAGGCCTTGTCATTGTATTGGTTTCTTTTTTGTGAAGGTAACGAATCGACAGCCGCCAATGCTATATATTTTTGGATAGAATCGTTGTTGGCTTGGTTAGAATCAGGATTGGTGTTGCGGTTGCAGCTTGTGAGTAAAACTAGTAGTGCTAGTAGTGCGCAAAGAATTAATTTTGCTATGTTGATCATTGTTTTCTATTTAATACAAATAACTTAAAATGAGTTTCGGCTGTTACCCCGAAACTCCTTTTTTTTATTCTTCTTTAACTGTAATTATAATTTCATCCTCAAGCTTGTATTCTCCTTTTTTGTAAATTTCTTTGTTGGGGAGTACAATTTCGTAGGTGTAAATCCCTTTTGGCACTTCCAAGAGGCATTCTTTTCCGTCTTTTGGGATAACGAGTTCTTTTTTAACATCGTCTCCTTCCTCATTTTTGCCCGCAACCCTAAATGTGATTTTCTCGGTGAGTTTGTTTTTGACACACAAACTTTTTATGGTTTTACTATCACTCTTGGTATCGGATTTTGCTATCTTGAAAATAGACAATCCACCTAGTAATAATTCGCCGCCTTTTATAACATTTTGAAGATCGGACTGGGCAAAAGACATCATTGGTAATGCTAAAAGCATTAGTATAAGGGTCTTTAGATTCATTTTAAAATTTGTAGGTACAGAATAAGTTTGCAATGATTGCATTATCTAATTTTGATATGTATTAATCACGTAAATTCATTCACTAAAAATAATATTGTCGCAAATTTTAAAAAAATTAAAAATTATTTTCTTAAAATTTAATCTATAACTAGTTTTTGCGCAACAAAATTATTTCTACAATTATCTTTTCATAATTACGAATAAAATTTTAATTGAAACATAAAAACAATAAAAATATTATAAAAATAATTACACAAAAAAATGAATTCCAAATTTTTTCTGACCAATTTTTCATTATGAAGTTTTTTAAATTATTAAAGAGGATTAACTGTGCATGAACCCCCACATGTACTAGACTGAAACAGAAAACTACAACTGCCATGTTGTGTTACACATGATTGATATGCTGACAAACAAGTCGTATTAGCCGTTTGTTGTTTCCATGCACAATATGCACCACCAACAACAATTCCAACAATAACAACTATGCACGGTGGACAAGCTTTGCTTAAATCTGGCTGCGTATTGTTCCAATTTTTAGCAAAATTTTCTAATGATAATAAATTGTTTACAACAAAATCTTTTTCTATACTATTGGTTTTAATCTTAATATAGTTGAATCATCTGTTTTTGATACAATTTTTAAATTTAAAGTTTCGTTATTATTGATAAAAGAAACCTCATCTTCATTAATGTTTTTAATATCGCTTAT
>JBILYQ010000235.1:0-3907 GCA_044377655.1 Flavobacterium sp. | reverse complement strand
AAGTAAATGCCGTTAAAAACAGTAAGGATTTACAAAACCTATTAACTGAAATGGAACCCATTGGTGGTATCGGATTTTTTGGAGCTGGAGTGGGCACCGATTCTAAAAACAGCAACAGAAATGTAGTAAATCTAGGATTAGGTTCTCTTGGATTGCCAGATAGAGATTATTATGTTTCTGACGATGCAGATTCAAAAGAAAAAAGAGCAAAATACGTAGCGCATGTTACTAGGATGCTTGGTTTTTTAGGAATTAAAGCGGATAAAGCAAAACAAGACGCCGAGAAAATTCTAGCCTTAGAAATTGCCATGTCAATTCCAAGATTGGACAGAGTGGAACGCCGAGACAGAAGAAAAACTTACAATCCAATGACGGTGGGCGAACTTCAAAAACTAATGCCAATTATTAATTGGGAAACGTATCTTTCTGGAATTGGTTTGCCAAAACAAGACACCATTATTGTTTCTCAGCCAAGATACATGACTGCACTGCAAACCATCCTCTCAGAAAACAAAGTGGAAGACTGGAAAGCCTACATGAGATGGACGTTGTTAAACAGAGCGGCAGGACAATTGTCTTCTGAAATAGGCGTAGCAAATTTCGATTTTTATGGCAAAACCCTTACTGGAGCTATAAAACAAAGACCACTTGACGAAAGAGCCTTGCAAACTATAAATGGAGCAACAGGAGAAGCGTTAGGGAAATTATACGTAGAAAAAATGTTTCCGGCCGAAGCCAAAACCAAAGCCGAAAACATGATTAAAAATGTCATCCGCGCTTACGAAATCAGAATAAACAATTTGACATGGATGTCTGCTGAAACTAAAAAAAGAGCCATCGAAAAATTAAATAAAATGACCATCAAAGTTGGTTATCCTAACAAGTGGAAAGATTATTCGGCGTTGCAATTGAAAAGTCCAGCTGAAGGGGGAAGCTATTTTTACAATGTAATCAGCCTTTCCAATTGGGGTTTTCAAAAAGGATTGGACAAACTGACAAAACCAGTTGACAAGACGGAATGGGGTATGTCTCCACAAACAGTAAATGCTTATTTCAATGCCTCAAACAATGAAATAGTATTTCCAGCTGCCATTCTGCAACCTCCGTTCTACGATTATAAAGCCGATGAAGCAGTAAATTATGGCGGAATTGGAGCAGTCATTGGACACGAAATCTCTCATGGTTTTGACGACTCGGGTTCAAGATACAATGCTGATGGGAACCTTGTCGATTGGTGGACAGCCGATGATTTGACACAATTTACGGCTTTAGGAAATGCTTTGGCAGACCAATATTCTGCCTTGGAACCATTGCCAGGAATTCATGTTGATGGAAAATTTACTTTAGGCGAAAACATTGGTGATTTAGGGGGTATAAACGCCGCTTATGATGGTCTGCAATTGTATTTAAAAGAAAATGGAAATCCTGGATTGATTGATGGATATACGCCAGAACAACGCTTGTTTATTTCTTGGGCAACCATCTGGAGAAGCAAAATGCGCGATGAAGCATTGAAAAATCAAGTCAAAACAGATCCGCATTCACCAGGAATGTATCGAGCCTATGTTCCCATCCAGAATCTAGAAACTTTCTATCAAGCTTTCAATATTAAAGAAGGCGACGGAATGTATATCTCGCCAGACAAAAGAGTAAAAATTTGGTAATAAATTCAGGACCCTCAAGTTAATCTTGAGGGTTTTTTATAATCCAATAAAACTAACCGATACCCAAGTCGCTTCAAGGATTACAAAAGGAATAAAGTCAATTAAATAGTAGACATAGCCAGCCAAACCTGCACTAATACTATTTAGTATAAACTTCCCTCTTTTTTGACAATCCCAAAAATATTGAAGAAATAGGCAAGAAGAATTAAGCCTACTCCAATGGTTGCAATCAAATCATCATAAGTCATAACATTTTATTTTTGAATTTATATTCCAAGACACTTTCCACTTTTTCGGATGAAATGATTTTTCCAACCGAAAGTTTACTTTCATCAAACTCAGGCAAAGCCAAATTTAATGCTATTGCTTTTTGAGTGTAATAGTCTTTTCGGGTTGGATGAAATGGCGCCACAGCATTAAATGTTTCTGTCTTTAATTCTTTGTCTGACTGAGCTTGTCGAAGTCCTTTTTTAATAATTGTTTCAATTATTCCAATACAATCCGTTTGATGAATTAAATTAATCGGAGCCTCAGGATTTTCAATGTTTTTTTTCCCCGCTAAAAATTTTATGGGATGCCTGTCTTCACCAACCAATCCACCGAAACGAATCACCGTAGTTTGAAAGTTTTTATTGTTTTGCAACAGCTGTTCTACTTCCAAAAGTTGTTTGCCGCTTTCCGTTTCGGGTTGCGGTTTTGTCAACTCTGTTACAATGAGCGCTGTCGAAATAGCATCTGCATAAACCGAAGTTGAACTTATAAAAATGACTTTCTCAACACTTGATTTTGCTATAAACGGAAGGAGATTTCGAATTTTTGCTACAAAATTTTCAGTCGAATTTCCTCTTAACTTCGGAGGAATATCTATAATCAAAATTTCAGAACTTTCAAGAAACGGAGTGATGGCTCCAATGATTTCAGTTTCTGAAACCTCCAATAGAAAAGGTTCAATTCCCGCTGCTTCTAACACGGCTATTTTTTCTGTTGAGGTTGTCGAACCTTTCACCGAAAAGCCTTTTTTCAATAGAGATTTCGCCAAAGGCAAACCCAACCATCCGCAACCTAGAATACTAATTTTTTTCATTTATTGGATACTATCACTATTTACGGTTGTTGTTATCCCATTTTTATCCATTTTTCTCCAAACCAAAACAGGTTTTTCTTCAGAAACTTTTGGCGAAGGTTTTATTTTTTGGAATACCGCCACGGCATCATTTAAAACAAACGGCATCGGCATCATCCAGTCCTTTCTTTTGGCCACACTAAACATTGGATTACTCATCAAATCGAATGAACTTTCCAAAAGCTGAAGGTCTAGTTTTTGTCCTGCCGGAATTGAAAATTCCATCTCCAACGGCAAATTGTCTACTACATAATAACTCAAAATCTTGTTGCCATTTCTTTTTAAAAGGCTATTTTTTTGTCCCAATGATTTTGCCCCGTTGGCTCTAAAATTGTGAAAAACTAACTTCTCATTGGCAAAAATATCATAACGGTTTACTTTCCGGTTAGGGATGATTTGTATTTTTAGCAACCGCTGCTTGCCTTTGACCGTGTCGCGAAGGAAGTTTATGGTTGGTTTTGCAATAGCTTTAATTTCGGCTTCCGCCATGAATGTAAATTGAGAACCATACTTGCTAAACAGCTTGATATCGTTCAAATCCATTACGGGTTTTGGCCTGTCTCCCAAATATCCCTTGGTCCATTCGTCCAAATTTTTGTCATACGTTAGCCAATGCGCTTTGTTTTTGTCGCCGTCCAAAACATATAATAAGCTGTTTGGCTTGGCTTTTCCATTGACATACCCCGACGATTGGTGTGCTTTTATAAACAAGCCAACGGCTAAGATAAAGAAGCACAATGACCAAATTCTTTTTTGCGAAAAGGCGCCAAAAATGGGCAATAATAATCCAAAACATAAAACGGTCAAAACCGCGCTTCCCACCAAAATCTTAAGGCCTAAACCTATCGGAAACATTTCAATAAATGGCGCCAAGAGCACCAATGTTGGTAGCGCCAAAAGGCAATTTAGCAACCAATGACTTTTTTGGGTAACAATAAAAATGCCCAACATTAGGCAACTTGCCATTACTGGAATAATCAAAAATCCTGCACCTTTTAAGTAAATGGCAATGCCCAAATTAAGTAGTAACCACAAAAATAAGGGTGCAATCATTCGGCTCATTTCTCTATGTTTCATGGTGCCGTTTTGGTAAAACAAAAAGCAAATGGCCAATGTCAAA
>JBILYQ010000036.1:0-11593 GCA_044377655.1 Flavobacterium sp. | reverse complement strand
TTTCTAATTGATGCTACAAATTATGCAATAAATGAATTTGACAAACTATTTGATCCAATCAATTGGGAAGATGGATTTGTACTGTATCGAAAATATTCCCGTAAAGATGTCTTTAGAATATTAAATACTTTAGAAAATCCTGTTGCTCAAAACGTAGGAGGTTATTTAGTAAGTCCCGAAAAGACTAATTGTCCCATTTTTGTAAATTATCATAAAGACGAGGATATTTCTGAGTCTACAAAATATGAAGACAAATTCATAAATACTAAAGAATTTGATTGGATGTCAAAATCGAATAGAACTATAAACAGTAACGACGTACAATCTATTTTAGGTAAAAATGGAGCTATTAGGCTTCCTCTTTTTATCAAAAAAAATAATGATGAAGGAATGGACTTTTATTATATGGGTGAAGTAAGTCCTGAATTGAATCAGGTAGAACAAACCACGATGAGTAATGATAATGGAAATCAGGTTTCAGTTGTGAAAATTCGTTTCAATTTAGCGAACCCTGTTTCTACTTCAATGTATAACTATTTGGAAGAAAATGGAACTGTAAAAGAAAGTAAACCGAAAATGAAGGCTGAGAGTACTCCTTTACAAGGAACACTTAATTTTGAACCTATATTTAAAAATCCAATACCGTTATTTGATTTTTATGCAGCAGCTGGTACTTTTAGTGAAATGCAATCTGAAAAAGATTTTACTTTAATTGAAGGTCCTGAAAACAGTGCTAACGGAGATTATTTCGCGTGTAAAATAGTTGGAGAATCAATGAATAGAATGATTCCTAATGGCTCAATTTGTTTGTTTAAACCTTACACTGGCGGAAGTAGAAACGGTAAAATAGTTTTAGTTGAAAACAGAGATATTCAAGACCAAGATTTTAATTCTGCATTTACGATTAAGACTTATTCAAGTGAAAAGATTGTATCTGAGGAAGGTTGGGAACACACTTCAATTATTTTAAGACCAAATTCATTTGATGCTTCTTATAAAAATATCATAATTAATGAAGAAAATGGCAAGGAAATGAGAGTTGTTGGTGAGTTTATTTCAATTATTATTTAGAATTTAAAATAAAGCTTATAACGAACTATTGAAAATAGCGGTTAATTATCACTATGCCTAGAAATATAAAATAAATTTACTATGAATCTTCCTTTCTCTGAAAATCTCCAAGTTCATAAATTATCGGCGGTTTTTGCAAGTACTTCTGCCACCTATAAGTTTTATTGGTTTCTCGCTATAATCGAATTAGTTGAAGAAGATACTATTGTAATTCCCAAAAAGAAATTATTTGCTCGCATGATAAGCAATTCGTGGTATACAATAAATTATTTCCATATTACATTTGGCAAACAAGATAATTTTGAAACGGCTGTTAAAACAATTCTAAAAGAAGAGGAATTAACCATTGATGCCAAGAAAATGGAGATTGACGCTACACTGGGAATGTCCAAAAACCCAACAACCATGAAGCAACTTTATCACTTTGATAAAAATGTGCCGCATTGGTTTTTGTCACCTTGGTTTTCTAGGAGCAACCAAAAGGAAATTTACCAATCTTCAAAGAAATTTGACAATGACTGCTTGTATGCATTGTATGAGGAGGAAATTGTGATGAATCCTCTTTGGATACCCTATTTAAAATCAAATGCAAAAGTACTGAAAGACTTCTGCTATTGGAATTTAGCTCTTTTTCTTCAAACCCGAAACCCTAATGTTCCTGATATTCCGAATAAATTGATTAAACCCGCAAAACGGAATGGGCTGACAAAGCAGACTAATGAATATTGGAAAAATGTATTTGTGGAATTAGGTTCTATTGATTGCATTTTCACTAATACCAAATTGTATTTTGACCAAAAGAATTATGCCTTAGACCATTTTATACCACATGCCTTTGTTTCTCACGATTTGATTTGGAATTTGATTCCTATTGAAAAAAGCTATAACGGCTCAAAAAGTGATAAACTTCCTTGGTTTAACAAGCATTTTGATAAATTCTATGAATTACAAAGAATGGCTTACGAAATTAATAAAAAGCATAATCCAAAAAGCAAGTATATGGATGAATTCACCACTATTTTTTCAGATTCAGATAGTTTTGAAAAAGAAAAATTCTCAAATACTATACAACCACTGCTAACCATTGCAAGTAATAACGGATTTCAATACATGAATGAATAATCAAAACCAATATAACCATTTAACAGCCATTGAAAGGACTACTCTTTCCTATCCAGCAAGAATTGTTTTAAATCAAAATAAACTTATTGGTAAAATTCTTGATTTTGGATGTGGCATAGGTAAAGATGTGGAATTATTGAAACAAAAAGGGCATAATATTATAGGATATGACCCATTCTATTTTCCAGAATATCCAACTGGAAAATTTGATACCATTTTGTGTTTTTATGTTTTGAATGTTTTGCTTCCAGTAGAACAAGCAGAAGTTTTAATGAACGTATCAAATCTTTTAAAACCAAACGGAAAAGCCTATTTTGCTGTTCGCAGAGATATTCAATACGAAGGTTTTAGAATTCATAAAGTACATAAAAAAGAAACGTATCAATGTCTGATAAAATTGGGGTATTTGTCTGTTTTTAAGAACGAAAATTGTGAGATTTACGAATATGAACATTATACCACTTTAAACAAAGGAAATGCAGATTTAAGTCCGTTTTTAGTTGGTGAAGAAACAAGAGAACTAATAGTTGAAACGGCAACTGTATTTTCTTTTTATGATAAATTTCCAGTTTCAGAAGGTCATGCTTTGATTGTTCCGAAAAGGTTGGTTTCAAATTATTTTGATTTGACTTTAAAGGAGCAAACAGCTTGTTGGATTGTTGCAAATAGAGTAAAAACCATTCTTCAAGAAAAGTATAATCCAGGTGGATTTACTGTTGGCATCAATATAAATGAAGCTGCTGGACAAACTATTTCTCACTGTCATATCCATGTAATTCCTAGATATAAAGGCGATGTTGAAAATCCAAGAGGTGGAATTCGGGGGGTTATTCCAAGTAAAAAAGAATATTAATTTAAGCAACAAATAAACTTACTTGAGAGGATTTGTAAAAACTATTTTATACATTTGACAGGTATCAGACGAGATAAAACTGCGCTACTCTACTAAAAAAATGAAAGTCATTATTCTTACTCCAATGGAAATAGAACAAGAAAAAGCAATTAGTGCCTTGTCTCGTATTGCTTCCTTAAACCATGATTATGACGTTGTAGTGTGTGGTATAGGAAGAGAAAGTACTGCTAAAGCACTACTGCATTTGCCACATCATGATGTTTGTATTTTAATGGGGTTTGCAGCCATCGTTGGAAAAGAAAATGAATTGCCACCCTATTTAAGATTTGGGAAACACATAGAAATTACGAATTCCTCCTTGTATGGTTACGAAGGTGGATTATTTGAAAATGGAGCGCCAATTTGTTGTGCGCCAAAAACAAAACTACCCATTTTGGCATCACTTACCTCGGATAAATTTGTACGAACTACCGATTTAGCTGAGCAAACCATCATCAATATGGAAGATTATACCTTTATGTATTTAAAAAAACCTCAAGATTTCATTGTTCGCATCATTTCGGATTTTCTTCCACACGAGAGTGAAATAGATTTTTTTGAGGAGGTTAAAACAATTGATTTTATGGACGTTATTCAATTCATCGATATTACTTTATAGTACACTCTTTTGTTGGACTCTATTCCATTTCAAAAGAATTATATTCCTTTGACCCGATGGGGGTAATTAGCTATATTCATTTTTCAAGTTAAAACCTAAATGATTTCTGATTGTTGATTGTTGATTTTTGATTGATGATGGATAATGGATGATTGATTTCTGATTGTTGATTGTTGATTGTTGATTTTTGATTGATTTCTGATTGATTTCTGATTGTTGATTGATTTCTGATTGTTGATTGATTTCTGATTGTTGATTGTTGATTGATGATTGATGATTGATGATGGACGGAGGGATAATGGAGGGATGCTTTAACCTTTTGAAATTATGGTTCACAATAATTGTTTTTTTTTAACCCGTTGGGGGTAATTATTTTTTGATGCTACTTTATTGCAATTTGTCACACTGAGCTTGTCGAAGTGATCTTAAAATAATGTCTTCGACAAGCTCAGACTGACATTTAGGTTCTAATTGATTTTAATTTTAACTTGAAAAATGAATTTTAAGACACTATAGCTTATTACACCCAACGGGATTCCTCTATTATTTTTTACCTCTCTTAACCCATTATATAAGTCCGAAGTGTAAAAAAACACGGCTTAGTACCGGCTTATGTAAACTTTTTATTATTTTTGGTGAAACAAGAAGTGTTTGGCTTGGCGCTTACTGCTGTGGCAGTTTGTTGTATAGCGGTAGCGGATTGTCTGTTCCGTTGCCACGACCGCTTAACGCTGGATGGTTTATAAAGGCCTTGTACCCTACTCTTAAAAAACTAAAATTATGACGTTACGAAATGTACTTACTGCGATTGTCTTGTTGGTTACTGTAAACAGCTTTGCACAAATTGACGTTACTACTATCAACACCAAGGAGGGTATCCGATATATTACCCCTACTTCTGCTTTCCCTATAACGGGTACTTATTTGTATAATGGTGCGGAGCCCGTGGTGGAATTGAATGGTGATGGCACTGGTTATTACCAACTGCATGAACAGCCCAAAAGAGCGGTGCTCTGGGGTATTGAATGTTCAGAAACTGGGGGGCCTATATTTATAAAAGGGTTTAACACTGCCGCTTATACGCTTTGGTATCACTATACTGTTGACCCGGGATTGGAGATGAACGAGGAATGGAATAGGGTTCCGTTTTCTATTCATTTTTCTACTTTGAAAATGTATATTCAAGGCGAACGGGTTAAAGACTTTACTGTTACACCAGAGAAATAGCCTTTGTACTTTCCGTTGCTTTGGTGAGAGGATTGTTGATTGTTGATTGATGATTGTTGATGGTTGATGGTTGATGGTTGATGGATAATGGTTAATGGATAATGGATAATGGATAATGGATAATGGATAATGGACAATTGATAATGGATAATGGATAATGGATAATGGATAATGGACAATTGATGATTGATAATGGATAATTGATAATGGATAATGGACAATTGATGATTGATAATGGATAATGGTTAATGGTTAATGGTTAATGGAAAATTGATGATTGATGATTGATGATTGATGCTTTAACCTTTAGAATTTTGATTCACAATAACTGTTTGTTTTCTTAATTCAAAAACAGTTTTTGTACCTTTGTGGTTGTTATAACGTGTAGTATAAAAGTAATACCTCAACTTATGAACGACCATCCTATTTTGACGGAGCATCCCTGGCTCATTGTAACTTTTGCTATTGCTGTTGTTGTTATGCTGTTGCTGGACTTGGGTATTTTTAACAAAAAGAGCCATGAGGTTAGTAACAAAGAGGCTATAACGTGGTCGGTGGTTTGGATAACGCTATCGATGGTTTTCAGTACCTTGATTTACCTTTATGCCGGACCCACAAAATTCTACGAATACCAATCGGCGTATTGGATTGAAAAGGCGCTTTCTATAGACAACCTTTTTGTTTTTATTCTTGTCTTTAAATTTTTTGATGTTCAAAATCAAAACAAACATAAAGTCCTGTTTTGGGGTATTATCGGTGCGCTTGTGCTGCGGGCTGTGTTTATCTTTTCGGGTGCCTTTCTCATTGAGCTGACGTATCTTAATACTATTCTACAGTATTTTGGATGGGAAGGTTTTAAGTATGAAATTAATATTATCATGACTTTGTTTGGTCTGTTTTTGCTGTATGCTGGGGTAAAATCGTGGACGACAGCCAATGAAGACGATGATCAGGATTATAACAACACTAGGGGCGCAAAGTTGATTAGGCGGTTTTTTAATGTTAGTGATCACTATGACGGTGATAAGTTTTTTACCTATAAAGATGGGGTTAAGTTGGCCACGCCCCTGCTGGTGGTGGTGGCGGTGATTGAGTTTACTGATTTGCTCTTTGCTGTGGACTCTATTCCGGCAATATTTGCTATTTCTAATGATCCTTTTATACTGTATACGTCGAATATCTTTGCTATTCTTGGGCTTAGAGCGCTTTTCTTTTTGCTTGATAATTTTATTCACCTTTTTAGCAAACTATCCTATGGGTTGGCTATTATTCTTTCTTTTATTGGGATGAAAATGATTATTGCGCCCTTTTACCATATTGAATCTGCTATTTCCTTGCTTGTTATTGGGAGTGTTTTGTTGGTGTCGGTTCTTATTTCTGTTCTTTATCCGGTTGGGAAGAAGGATTGAGGTTAATGGATAATTTATAATGGATAATGGATAATGGATAATGGATAATGGATAATGGATAATGGATAATGGATAATGGATGATGGTTAATGGTTAATGGTTGATGGTTGATGGTTGATGGTTGATGGTTGATGGTTGATGGTTGATTGTTGATTGTTGATTGTTGAATAAAAAAAGTTGTTATGTAACATATGGCACATAAGAAATGAACTGTATACCATACTTTAGCCAAAAAAATACTCAGCACATGTTTGCCTTAATCAAAAATGCTCTTTCTGAAAAATGTCCGCGATGCCACCAAGGTGATTTGTTTACTCACAAATGGTACCAGCTTAAAAACATTACTACAATGAATAAAAACTGTCCAGTGTGTGGACAACGAACAGAACTTGAGCCGGGTTTTTATCATGGTACGGGATATGTCAGTTATGGTTTGACCGTTGGGTTTTCAATTATGACTTTTGTGGTTTGGACCCTTAGCACTGGGATTGGGATTGGCGATGAAAGAGTTCTTTGGTGGTTTCCGATAAACTTGGTGTTACTTTTGGCATTGCAACCTTGGTTTATGAGGATATCGAGAGTTATTTGGTTGACTTTATTCTTCCATGGTGATGATAAATTTCATCCATCGCAAGGAGAAACAATTAAATCGCCACAGCAAACTGAATAACCAACTAATTGTATATATTTGTCATAGTGAAACATTTGGCTTACATACTCTGCTTTTATCTTACCGCACTGACTGTGTTGCCTTCTGTCAGAGCGATAAAAATGCATTTTTCTGCCCAATGCACGACTATGTGTAACAGTACAACTTCGGAAAACGAAATACCTTCGGGATGTGAAAAAGGAAAATTCATTATGAATTTGAACTTTAGTCCTGTGCAATTTATTCAAACGTTATTTATTCCAAACAAAGTGGCGCTATTGGCGTTTGAAACATCAAAAAAAGGCATTGCAAACTATGAAAAAGGATGCATTGACCACTACAACAACGCCATTTGGCAACCCCCTAAAATAGTTGCGTTTAGCAGACTATAACAGCACCTTTATTTTAAAATAATCTAAGCCGTCATTGGAAATACCAGTTTCCCGTTGACGGTATACACTAGTATATAACACAATGAAAAAATATACCTTTTTATTTTTGTGCCTACTTTCTATGGCAACCACATGGGCACAAAACACGTTTGATTACAGCTTGCAACTAACGCCTATCTCTGTTCCAAACTTGCCTGGGCTTCACTCCTATTCCTTTGCACAACACAATGGCAAATGGCTTTTTATTGGAGGCAGAAAAGATGGCATACATGCACGACAGCCGTTCAATGCCTTCCCTCAAACGCAAAATAACAGCACACTTTATGTGGTTGACATTGCCACCAAGCAAGTCTGGACAGCGTCGGTAACAAGTTTGCCCACAGGCATTAAAGAGCAATTACAAGCCACCAACACAAATTTCCACCAAGATGGAGAGGTCTTATACCTGATTGGCGGTTATGCTTTTTCTGCAACGGCAAACGACCACGTGACATTTGACAAGTTGACTTCTGTGGCGGTGCCTGGTCTTATCCAAGCGATTGTTGAAGGAACGAGCATAGCTCCGTATTTTAAGCAAATAGCCGACCCCGTATTTGCTAACACGGGAGGACAAATGGGCAAAATAGGGAATGAATTCTACCTCATCGGTGGACAGCGGTTTGATGGGAGATACAACCCGATGAACAACCCGACATTTACACAAACGTATGCCAGCAAGATTCAAAAATTTACTATTGACAATTCGGGAACGCAATTGAGTTTTGACAATTACACGGCTGTGATGGATGAAGTACACCTTCACCGAAGAGACTACAACTTGGTGCCACAAGTTTTTCCGAATGGAGAACAAGGCTATACGATTTCCTCGGGGGTGTTTCAAATCAATGCTGACTTGCCTTTTCTTTATCCTGTGGATATCAAAAGTAGTGGCTACTTTCCGCAAACGCAATTCAACCAATACTTGAGCAACTATCACTGTGGGAAAATTGGGCTTTATGATGCCGTTGCCAACCGAATGCACAGTCTGTTTTTTGGAGGGATTAGCCAGTATTATTACAGTAACGGCACCTTGATTCAGGACAACACTGTTCCGTTTGTAAAAACTATAAGTAGAGTTACTCGCTTTGGCGACGGGAGTTTGATGGAGTATCAAATGCCTTTGGAAATGCCCAATTTGAAAGGAGCAGGAGCTGAATTTATTCCTAACAGCAACTTGCCTCATTTTGAAAATGAAGTTATCAAACTGGATCAAATTGCCGAGAATGAATTTGTGATTGGACACCTTTATGGAGGGATTCAAAGTCCAACGACCAATGCGTTTACGTCCAATCAAACGTCTGCCACGATTGCCGATCCAACGGTTTATGAAGTGAAACTACTTCGAAATCTAGACCTGCACGCACCAACAATAAACGGCGCAAACCCTTTTTCGTTTACTGTTGTACCAAATCCTGCCGTAAACGACACGGTTAGACTACAGTTTAACTTGCCCTACATTGCCACTCTTGATTATTTCATTACTAATCTGGAAGGGAAAATTCTTGACGACGGCGAAATAGAAGGAATCAGTGAAGGAAACAATGCAATGAATTTCAGTTTGGAAAATGCTAAAGCTAAAGTGGTCATCCTTACCTTCATTTTTGACAATACGTTTTATGCTTCCGAAAAAGTAATTCGACAATAAACAAAAATTGGAGTAGGAAGCATATTAAGCCGATTTTCAATCATTACAATTAATTTTAAAATATTTATTAAAAACAACAATTTAAAACACAAAAACATGAAAAAAGCAATTGCAACTCTAGCCTTGATGGCGGTAGTAACATTAAGTGCCAACGCTCAACAACAAGAGCCAAAACAAAAGAAAAAAGCCAAAACAGAAAAATCTTGTGATGTAAATGGCAAGAAATGTTGTGCTGGCGATGACAAAAAAGGAGGTGCCACAGAGAAAAAAGACTCCCACTGCGATATGAAAAAAGCAGCTCCGAAATCGTAATGCAAAAAAAAGGTAATCAAAAGGATATCGATAACTAGAAAACCCTTTTGAAAAACCAGCTGAAAAAACATCCTGAACTTGAAAACGTTCGGGATGTTTTTGATTTATACAACAGCCCGAAATAGTC
The DNA here is from genome assembly GCA_044377655.1 of Flavobacterium sp. Lineage (GTDB taxonomy): Bacteria > Bacteroidota > Bacteroidia > Flavobacteriales > Flavobacteriaceae > Flavobacterium. The sequence goes on along the minus strand of JBILYQ010000036.1, from coordinate 2,089 downwards.
CATCAAAATTATCAGAAAAAACAACTTGCTAAATCTAAGTGTTTTTTAAGGAACACAAGTAAACATAAATCTTTGGGGATTACTATTGGCATACACGGATTGTAAAATGTTACAAAACTTGAAGGAAACAGTATTATCAAAAAAAATCAATTTATTACTAAAATTGAATTGCAAGTAAAATATACTTACTTTGCAATACGCTAATTTTTAAATCACTTTTTATATGGATACATTACTAACTTCCGTAATAAAAAAAATACTTTTTACTTTTCTTGTTTTCTCAGGATTATACTTAGCCAAAGATTTCTTGATGCCACTTTGTATTGGAGGTATTTTAGCCACACTCTTCCTGCCCTTTTGCAATTGGATGGAAAGAAAAAAAGTATCCAAAGTAGTGGCTGTTTTGGTATGTCTTCTACTCTTGCTTACCATTATCATTGGTTTTTTCACATTATTAGGTTGGAAAATCATTGAGTTAGCCAGTGATCTTGCATTAATAAAAGAAAAAGCTATTGAAACAGGAAGGTCGATACAAGAATATCTTTTCAGCAATTTGAACATTACAATAGAAGAACAATATCAAATTCTTAAAAACGAGCAACCGTCCTATTCAAACGTGATGCAAACACTGCTTGGTTCTGTGGCTTATGTTTTCACCACACTTCTTTTAGTGATGATTTATTTTTTGTTTTTATTGTATTATAGAAACCATATCAGAAATTTTATAATCAAATTGTCAGGAACATATCAGCCATCAGAAATAAAAGAAATTATTTTGAGCGTAACCAAGATATCGCAACAGTATTTGCTTGGACTATCAAAGATGATTGTTCTATTATGGATAATGTATGGCATTGGTTTTAGCGCCATTGGAGTTAAAAACGCACTGTTTTTTGCAATTCTTTGTGGTCTGCTCGAAATTGTTCCTTACGTTGGAAACATCACAGGAACTTTGCTAACTGTTTTGGTAGCGGCCATTCATGGAGCAAATCCTTCCTTACTGGGAAGCATTGTTGCCATTTATGTGGGAGTTCAACTCATACAAGGCTGGGTTTTAGAACCTTTAATTCTTGGACCACAAGTAAAAATAAACTCATTATTTACCATCATTGCCCTAGTTCTGGGGGAATTACTTTGGGGGATTCCCGGAATTATTCTTGCTATTCCGCTATTGGCAATGGTTAAAATTATCTGCGATCATGTTGACCCTTTAAAACCCTATGGCTTCTTGATTGGAGAAATCAAAACCAAAAAAGAGGAACTTAAAGTGATTAAAATCATAAAAAAGCAAGTTTTCAAAAAGTAAACGTCTTGTTTAGGATTTCCATGTCCAAATCTAAAAATTGTTATCCTTTTTTGAATTCTATTTCAAAAAAGGGATTGCAACAGCATGAGACCATTGCTTGGATATTGAGACGGTATATAAGTTAAAGTAACCTATGAAAATTAGTCTTTTTAGAATATCCAGATAAAAATAAAAAAAGACAATCACAGAAAAAAATATAATACAAAACCAGATTTTATATTTTAAAAATCCTTGATACATATTTAGTGAACTAAAAAACATGTGAATTATGTAATTTTTTTTTTAAGTTATGTAACAAGGAATGTGTTTGAAAAAACCAATTTTGAAAGGATAAAGAGTTACTGTTTAAACCATTAAAACGATAAAAAATGATAGACACCTCGATAAATAAAGTATTAATAGCATTGGATTATGATCCTACCTCAGAAAAAATAGCAAAAACAGGCTATTCAATGGCAAAAGCAATGGGTGCAGAAATTGTTTTATTGACAATTTACACCGATCAAGCACAGTTAAATCCAACACTCTATGATCCAATTATTGGATACAATGGTTTTATGGAAATAGATGTTGCCAATGAAGAAAACAACGACAAGCAAAAAAAAGCTGCTGAAGATTTTCTGGAAAAAACAAAATCATACTTGGGAGATTCTAACATTAAAACAATAGTTAAAGAGGGCGACTATTCAAAAACTATTTTAAAAACCGCCAATGATATCAAAGCCGATATTATAGTCTTGGGTAGCCACAGCAAGAAATGGTTGGAAAAAATACTTTTGGGCA
>JBILYQ010000234.1:0-3929 GCA_044377655.1 Flavobacterium sp. | reverse complement strand
TACTCTAATTGCGTTTGAAGCCACCTTAAAAGGATTGAATAAATTGCTTTTGAACGAACCAAAATTCCACGAAGATTTAGAGAAAAACTGGGCTGTTGTAGCCGAAGCCATTCAAACAATTTTGCGTCGCGAAGGTTATCCAAATCCTTATGAAGCGCTGAAAGGATTGACAAGAACCAATACAACTATTGATAAAAATGCTATTCACAGTTTCATCGCTACTTTGGAAGTTTCCGATGCTATCAAAACCGAATTGCTACAAATTACACCAAGTAATTTTTTAGGAATATAATTCTAGATTTAAATCTACATCAAATAATTCCCGTTGAAAACAACTTTTGAGTTTATTTTCAACGGGATTTTTGCTTCAAAACCGATTATTTTTTTGTAAATTACCGCAATACAAAAAGCCGAAAAAAAGTAAAATCTATGAGCGCAGTTGCCGAAGCCACAAACCATTTGCAACCCTTAATCAGTGATTTGGGATTAATCCTGATGACAGCCGGCGTGGCGGTTTTAATATTTAAAAAAATCAAACAACCGTTGGTTTTGGGTTATTTGATTGCAGGCTTTTTGGCCGGTAACCATTTTGACTTTTTCCCTTCCGTTAAAGACATAAAAAGCGTGGAAGTTTGGGCCGAAATTGGCGTTATCTTTCTGTTGTTCAGTTTGGGTTTGGAATTCAGTTTTAAGAAACTTATGAAAGTCGGCGGAACCGCTTCCATTACTGCGGTTACGCAAATTGTCACGATGGTTGTTTTGGGTTATTTGGTCGGACATTATGGATTGGGTTGGAAAACGATGGACAGCATTTTTCTGGGTGTTATTCTTTCTATTTCCTCAACCACAATCATTATAAAAACGTTTGACGAATTGGGCGTTAAAGCCCAAAAATTTGCTGGAATTGTAATTGGTTCACTAATTGTTCAGGATATTGTTGCCATTTTGATGATGGTTTTACTTTCAACCATAGCTGTCAGTCAACAATTCTCTGGAAGTGAATTGTTACTTTCTGTTTTGAAACTGATATTCTTCTTGACTATTTGGTTTGTTGGCGGAATCTTTTTTATTCCCACATTACTCAAGCGAGCCAAGCATTTATTAACTGATGAAATGCTCCTTATTATTTCCCTTGCTTTGTGCTTGATGATGGTAATATTGGCTGCCAAAGTTGGATTTTCTCCTGCTTTGGGCGCGTTTATCATGGGTTCCATCATTGCGGAAACAACACAGGCAGAACATATTGAACATTTGGTAAGACCTGTAAAAAATCTATTCGGTGCCATTTTTTTCGTATCTGTTGGTATGTTAATCAATCCCGAAACTTTATACGGGTATGCCCTTCCAGTCATGATTTTAACCATTGTTACTATCTTTGGTCAATCGATTAGTGCTACAATTGGTGCTTTGCTTTCGGGACAACCGCTAAAACAATCCGTACAAACGGGTATGAGTTTGTCACAAATTGGAGAATTCTCCTTTATCATTGCAACATTAGGTATGACGCTAAACGTTACAAGTGATTTTCTCTATCCAATTGTCGTAGCAGTTTCAGCGGTCACCACTTTTACAACGCCATTCATGGTGAGATATTCGACACCTTTTTCGGAATTTTTATCCAAAAAACTACCTCGCAAATGGGTTAAAAAAATAGAACGTTTCAGTGCCAATGCGCAAGCCATACGTTCTGTAAGTAATTGGCAAATTGTCATAAAAGCCTATCTTATACAAGTCATTATTCATTCCGTCATTATTGTGGCAGCAATTTTGCTTTCATCCAACTATATTTTGCCGTTGGTTGAAGGAACAAAATTTGGCAATGCTTTTGGCGCATTAATCACTTTAATTATCATTTCACCTTTTTTATGGGCGCTATCCTTACGACGTGTTGCTGTCAAAGAAGTTTCAATATTATTGGAAGAAAGGAGATACCGTGGTCCAATTATTATGATGATTTTATTTAGAGTGATTTTAACACTTTTCTATCTAGGCTTTCTACTAAATAGCTTTTTCTCACCAGTAGTTGCCGTCATTGCATTCGTTATTGCAGTAGTTATTTACATACTTTTTCCAAAAAAATTATACGCACAATACCATAAAATTGAGCAACATTTTTTAAAAAACCTCCACGCTCGAGAAATCATAAAAGCCAAAAGAAGTCGCAGCGATTTAACGCCTTGGGATGGACACATGACTATTTTTGATATTGCAGCTAAATCGAATATTGCGGGGAAAACATTGGAGGAATTACAAATTCGGGAGGAAATGGGAATTAATATTGCTTTCATCAAGCGTGGCGAAGTCATGATTACTATTCCAAGGCGAAATGAAAGACTATTTCCTGGTGATGAAATTTGTGTTATCGGAACCGATGCGCAAGTTAAGGAATTTAAAAAATATTTAGACCAACACGAAATCGATCTTCCTCCAACAGCACCCGAATCGGATATTGTGCTGCAACAACTAGAGTTGAAAAATGAGGCCTTCATTGGAAAAAGCATTCGGGAGTCGGAATTACGCGAAAAAACAAACGGCTTGGTGGTGGGAATAGAACGAAGAGGCAAGCGTATTCTTAATCCCGAATCGCATCTTATTTTGGAAAAAGACGACATTCTTTGGATTGTGGGAAGCAAAAATCTTCTTGGCAATCTCTCCAAAAATTAAATAACAAAAGGCATAAGAACTACATCTTATGCCTTTTTACTATTGCCTTTCAACTTACATATTATCTTGAAAATTGGGTGCTTCTTTGGTAATCGTCACATTATGCGGAGTACTTTCGTTGATACCGCTAGCAATAATACGAACAAAACGAACTATTTCTTGCAACGTAAAAATATATTCCCAACAAAAAATCCCCGCCATAAAGCAGGGATTTCATTCTTATTATTCAGGATTTAAAACTATCGTTTAATTACCCGCAGCGTTTCCGTAATTCCGCCTTGTGTCACCACAACACTGAACACTCCCGACGGATATCGCTCACCAAACGCTGTTATTTCTTTAGCATTAGTTTCTCTTTGCTCCACTAATCTGCCTAGCATGTCATACACTTTCATTTGTATTACTGCCGTGCTCGTAGTTTGCACATTGATAGCAAACGTAGTAGCAAACGGATTAGGATACGCTACAGCTGCAAAGTTTCCTTTAACAACAATAGCTTCCGTTTCAATGGCTCTTGCCGAACCTGGAATAATGATACTACACGATTTACCTGTGTAGCTACCCCAAACCCCATTGATTTTTAAGGCTACTTTTACCGTATACGTAGAACCAGGAAGTAATCCTGTGAAATCAGTCAACTTAAATACCCGCAAGTATTTATCCACTTCTTGTGAGTAGCTTACTCCTTCATTTTGCAATCTAAAACGGTAGGCTTCCGCTCCCGTAAAGGACACCGCATAAATAGAAGTAGACATTGAAGGCACTACATAATCATCACATTGGCTGTCTTGTAAATAAGACGCTGGGAATGATGGTGTCGTCACCGCACAAACTGGACCATAAGGCAAATACGTAACACCGTCCGTGTTTCTAACCGCTACTTCCACATTGTAAGTAGTGCTGTACTGCATACCTGTTAATAAACTCATTCTAAACTCCCGCAAACTTCTATTGATAACTTGCGTATCTGATGGGTTTAAGATATTAGTCACTCTAAAGCGATACCCTGAAGCAAAAGGAACTAAATTAGCATAAATAACATCGGCCATTGCCGTTAAACTAGCGCCACAGTTAATTAATTGGGTGGTTGCCGCTGGCGTTTTTATCGTACATGGCGCGCCATAAGTAGGCTGCCAAGAATTGAATTTGCGCACTGCCACTTCCACTTGGTATTCCGTATTAAAAGCATAATTTGGCAATTGTGTAATTCTAAAGACGCGCAAGAAACGGTCTATCGTTTGCACTTCGTTAGTGACCATATTGGT
>JBILYQ010000233.1:0-3930 GCA_044377655.1 Flavobacterium sp. | reverse complement strand
GAATAACGACGATTCAGTTAGAAATTATGTAAATGAAAGCAGAGAAAATGAAAGGTTTAGCAGAAGTTACAATGCTAACTTGGGTGCAGAATGGTATCTTGACAAATCTACCTCTTGGACCAATACATTTAATTATAGAAAAAATAGAGGCGATAATCAAGACAATGTTATTCAAGATAATTATGATGAAAACTTTGATTACAATTTTACAAGAAACCGAATTAATCAAGATCAAAGTAATAGTCAAAATGTTGAATATTCAACCAATTTTACAAAAAACTTCAAAAAAGAAGGGCACAAAATAAACATAGACGGGTCTTTTTCGAATAACAATGATAAAAGTATTTCACTGATTACCGATTCTGCAACTAATTCGAGTGACGTATTTATAGATAAAACCTTCAACAATCAAACCCAAAACAGAAACCTTATTCAGGCTGATTATATATTGCCTATCGGCAAAGGTTCTCAATTTGAATTAGGATATAAAGGGGATTTTTTAAAACTAGTAACCGATTATCAAGTTGAAAATGATGGTGTAATAAACGATAATTTTACGAACACCTTAGAATACAAAGAAAAAGTCAATGCCTTTTATACCAGTTATGGCTTCAAAGTAAAGAAATTTTCGTTCCTGTTTGGAATGAGATGGGAAGATTCTAACATTGATATAAACCAATTGGCAAGCAATGATTATAACAATAAAAAATACAATAACCTCTTCCCTAGTGCATTCTTTACCTATGAATTATCAGATGAAAGCAGTGCATCCATAAGCTACAGTAGAAGAATTCAAAGACCAAGAGGAAGACAACTAAATCCTTTCAATAATTTATCAAGCAACATCAACATCTTCTTAGGAAATCCAGATTTGAACCCTGCTTTTACTGATGCAGTTGATTTAGGATACATCAAAAGATGGAACAAATTAACATTCAACACCTCTTTGTATGTCAACAAAACAACTGATGTAATTCAGTATGTAAGACGTGAATCAGGAGATTTCGTAGAAGATATTCCCGTAATTGTTACCACTTTTAGCAATCTCGCCACAGAATACAGAGCTGGATTCGAGTTTACTTTAAATTATTCTCCATACAAATGGTGGAAATTAAACGGAAATTTCAATTTCTTTAGAAATGAAACTCAAGGCGACTTTACCTATACTGATTTTAATGATAATGCAGTGGTACAGAATTTTGATAATATTGCAACATCATGGTTTACACGAGTAACATCAAAAATTAGTTTACCTTATAAAATAGATTGGCAAACAAACGGAACTTATAACGGGCCGCAAAATAATGCGCAGGGTAAAAGTCTAGGAAATTTTAGTGCCAACCTTGCCTTTAGCAAAGATATTTTAAAGGATAAAGGAACACTTTCCTTTAATATAAACGATGTGTTCAACTCAAGAAAAAGAATTATGGAAACTTACATTCCTGGAGTAGTAAGCTCCTATGGTGAAATGCAGTGGAGAGAAAGACAATTCACCTTTACTTTCACTTACCGTTTCAACAAGCAGAAAAATGAAAAAGAGAAAAAAACAAGAAATGGACAACAAGATGATGGTGGCGATTTCCAAGGTTAATTAAAATAAAAAAAGTCCCGAATTATCGGGACTTTTTTTTTAAAACAATCTTAATTATTAAGCTTGCTCTAATTCTTTTTTAGCTTTTCTCTCTTTTAATAATTCTCTAACGCCACCAAATAACCAATATTGGACAAAGGCAACCAAAAAGAACATTAACCAAAAACCCATAGTTAATATGGTCAAGAAAAGTAAAAAACCTAAATACTGTGAAAATTCAAACATGTTTTCCGGAATTATTTTTGAATATAAGCAAATGTAAGCCTAATATTTTTTCTTACCAATTAAATCTAAATCATTTTTATAAAATAGTTTTTATCCGTAAATTTGAGCAGAATTTTCACGATTTATTATAGATTAATTTTAAAAATTATTTCCGGCTGTCCCTAATAAAAAAACACTGAACTCAGCTGATAAATAAAAATTCCGTGAAATAATCCGGAGTAAAAGTAAAAACGTAAACAAAAAACCATAAATAGAATACAATGGAATATCGAATAGAAAAAGACACAATGGGCGAAGTAAAAGTACCCGCCGATAAATATTGGGGCGCACAAACAGAACGCTCTCGTAACAATTTTAAAATTGGCCCATCAGCATCCATGCCTAAAGAGATTATTGAAGGATTTGCCTATCTCAAAAAAGCTGCAGCCTACGCCAATTGTGAATTAGGTGTGCTTTCAACAGAAAAGCGCGATGCCATTGCCACTGTTTGCGATGAAATCCTTGCCGGAAAATTAGACGATCAATTTCCATTGGTTATTTGGCAAACGGGTTCAGGAACACAAAGCAACATGAATGTCAACGAAGTCATTGCGAACCGTGCGCAAGTAGTGGCAGGTTTCAAAATTGGCGAAGGCGAACCTGTTGTAAAAGCAAATGATGATGCCAATAAATCGCAATCGTCAAACGACACTTTCCCAACAGGGATGCACATTGCGGCATACAAAGCAACTGTTGAAATTACCATTCCAGGAGTTGAAAAATTGCGCGATACCTTGCAAGCAAAAGCTACCGAATTTAAAAACGTGGTTAAAATTGGACGTACACATTTAATGGATGCGACGCCATTAACTTTAGGTCAGGAAATTTCAGGCTATGTAGCACAATTAAATTACGGTTTAAAAGCACTAAAAAACACCTTATCACATCTTTCCGAAGTTGCCCTTGGCGGAACAGCCGTCGGAACCGGATTAAATACACCCGATGGTTATGACGTGAAAGTGGCGGAATACATTGCTAAGTTCACAGGTCATCCATTTGTGACGGCACCAAACAAATTTGAAGCGTTAGCATCCCATGATGCGATTGTAGAATCGCACGGTGCTTTGAAACAATTGGCCGTTTCATTAAATAAAATTGCCAATGATGTTAGAATGTTAGCCTCTGGACCAAGATCAGGAATTGGAGAAATCCTAATTCCAGAAAACGAACCAGGTTCCTCCATCATGCCAGGAAAAGTAAATCCAACCCAATGCGAAGCTTTGACAATGGTTTGTGCGCAAGTTATTGGTAATGATGTTGCCATTTCGATTGGTGGAATGCAAGGACATTATGAATTAAATGTTTTTAAACCCGTGATGGCCGCAAACTTCTTACAATCAGCACGATTATTAGGAGATGCTTGTTTATCGTTTGACGAACATTGCGCAAGCGGAATTGAGCCAAACCACAAACGAATCAAAGAGTTAGTAGACAATTCATTAATGTTGGTTACAGCTTTAAACACCAAAATTGGTTATTACAAATCAGCAGAAATTGCTCAAACTGCTCACAAAAATGGAACTACTTTGAAAGAAGAAGCCGTTAGATTGAGTTATGTAACTGCCGAAGATTTTGATGCATGGGTGAAACCCGAAGAAATGGTTGGAAGTTTAAAATAATGTTATTAATCCACATAATTCATATAAAACCTGCATCTTCCTGCAGGTTTTTTTATATTTGTAAATATGAAAAAAAAGGTTATAAAAGTTACCAGATTATTTAAAGATTTCATCGATAGTGAAAAAGCTGGTGGTATAATTCTAATTTTTTGCACATTACTTTCTTTATGGGTTGCTAATTCGTCGTATGGAGAAAGTTATATGCATTTTTGGCATCAAAATATCGGAACACATAGTCTTGAACATTGGATAAATGACGGTTTGATGACCATTTTCTTCCTTCTTATTGGATTGGAATTGGAACGAGAAGTATATGCCGGAGAACTTTCCAATATCAAAAATGCATTATTACCAATTTCGGCTGCACTTGGCGGAATGATATTTCCAGCTGGACTGTTCCTGCTTTTGAACTTTGGCAAAGACACACAATCTGGAGCTGGAATCCCAATGGCGACT
>JBILYQ010000035.1:0-11632 GCA_044377655.1 Flavobacterium sp. | reverse complement strand
TGAATTATTCCATAGTACACGCTTTGGATGGATATGACGAAATATCCTTGACCGGAGAAGCAAAAATCATCTCAAAAACAACCGAAAACATACTCCATCCGAAACATTTAAATCTATCAAAGCTCCAATTTGAAGACATCAAAGGTGGCGCCACCATCGAGAAATCGGCAACTCTTTTCATGAATATTATCAATGGAAATGGAACGGAGGCGCAACAAAACGTAGTGTGTGCCAATGCCGCAATGGCTATTTCAATAGTAGAAAATATGCCGTTGCTAGATGCTTTTGCAATAGCAAAAGAAAGTTTAGAAGCGGGAAAAGCATCAGAAAAACTCAAAAAACTGCAACAAATAAGCCAAGCATCATGACCATATTAGATCAAATCATAGCCAATAAAAAGCGAGAAGTAGCCCTAAAAAAGACCGTTATTTCGATAAATCAATTGGAAAATAGTAATCTGTTTAACTCCAAAACCAACTCGTTAAGCAAATCAATACTCAATTCTCCCTTCGGAATCATTGCCGAACACAAGCGAAAATCACCTTCAAAATCCATAATCAACGACCGTTTATCGGTGGAAGAAATTGTAAAAGGGTATGAAAATGCAGGTGCAAGTGGCCTTTCCATTTTGACGGATAGCTTGTATTTTGGTGGTTCTTTGGAAGACTTGGTTCTGGCGAGAGCAGCAGTTACAACGCCACTATTGCGGAAAGAATTCATTATCGATGAGTACCAAATTTTGGAAGCCAAAGCAAACGGTGCCGATGCTATTTTGCTGATTGCTGCAGTTTTGAACCGTGAAGAAATCAAATCGCTTTCAGAGTTTGCGCAGTCCATTGCCTTGGAAGTGTTGCTCGAAGTACACAATCAGGGAGAATTGGAAATGGCGCTTATGCCAAGCCTTGATATGATTGGCGTGAACAACAGAAACCTCAAGACATTTCACGTGGATTTGCAGACAAGCCTCGATTTAATCACGCAAATACCCGATGATTTTGTGGCCATATCCGAAAGCGGCTTGTCCTCATCGGATGCTATACGACAGTTGCGAAGCCATGGTTTTAAGGGGTTTTTGATAGGTGAAAACTTCATGAAGACAGACAATCCTGGCGAAAGCCTTGCCACATTTATTAACGAATTAAAGCAATAAGAACATATGAAAATCAAAATATGCGGCATGAAATATCCGGAAAACATCACGGAGATTGCCACGCTTCTACCTGACTTTTTGGGATTTATTTTCTATGATAAATCACTTAGACACTTTAAAGGTGACATTCCAAGCCTTCCAAAATCTATAAAAAAAGTAGGCGTTTTTGTAGATGCCTCATTTGAAGAACTACAAGAAAAAGTAGCTTACTATAAACTCGATATTGTGCAATTGCACGGTGAAGAAAGCCCAGAATATTGCGCGCTTGTGGAAAATAAATTACTTAAAGTAATAAAAGCATTTAAAATAGATAATCAATTCAATTTAACTTTATTAGATAATTACAAAAACTCTTGCTCCTACTTACTTTTTGACACCAAAGGCAACCAACATGGCGGCAATGGAGTTACTTTCGATTGGCGTGTTATAGAAGGCTACACTTTAAACAAACCCTATTTTTTGAGTGGCGGAATTGGATTAGAAAACGCAATCGAATTAACGGAATTTCTAAAAAAAGACTACGCCAAACACTGTTGCGGCATTGACCTCAACAGCAAGTTTGAAACTCAACCCGGATTGAAACAAATCCAAACTTTAAAAGATTTTTTTCAACAGATAAAACAATAACAATGAACACAAAATATAATGTCAATGAAAGCGGTTTTTATGGTGATTTTGGTGGTGCTTTTATCCCTGAAATGTTGTATCCCAACGTGGAATCACTGCGACAAAACTATCTAAAAATCTCGGCAGAACCAAGCTTTAAAAAGGAATTCCATGAACTATTGAGAGAATATGTTGGCCGACCGACTCCCTTGTATTTCGCCAAGCGATTGTCTGCGCATTTCAACACTAAAATCTATTTGAAACGTGAGGATTTATGCCATACTGGCGCGCACAAAATCAACAATACCATTGGACAAATACTGGTAGCCAAACGATTAGGGAAAACAAGAATCATAGCCGAAACTGGCGCAGGACAACACGGTGTAGCCACCGCAACTGTTTGTGCATTAATGGGTTTGCAATGCATTGTTTACATGGGCGAAGTGGATATCGAACGCCAAGCGCCGAACGTTGCCCGTATGAAAATGCTCGGTGCCGAAGTACGCCCGGCGAGTTCGGGTTCCAAAACGTTTAAAGACGCGACTAATGAAGCCATTCGCGATTGGATTAATAATCCCGAGGACACGTTTTATATCATCGGCTCGGTGGTTGGTCCGCATCCTTATCCCGATATGGTGGCGCGCTTTCAAAGTGTGATTTCGGAGGAAATTAAAAGCCAACTTCTAGAAAAAGAAAATCGTGAAAACCCTGATTATGTGATTGCCTGCGTGGGCGGAGGAAGCAATGCTGCCGGCGCTTTCTATCACTTTCTAGACAATGAAGACGTAAAACTAATAGCCGTGGAAGCTGCAGGAAAAGGGGTTACTTCTGGAGAAAGCGCCGCAACATCTCTATTAGGTAAAATTGGCGTTATCCATGGAAGCAAGACGCTTTTAATGCAAACGCCAGATGGGCAAATCACCGAGCCTTATTCCATATCGGCAGGCTTGGATTATCCTGGAATTGGCCCAATGCACGCCAATTTACACCAAAGCAAAAGAGCCGAATTCATTGCCATAACCGATGCTGATGCCATGCCATCTGGGATTGAATTGGCGCAAACGGAAGGCATCATTCCTGCCATAGAAACAGCACATGCTTTTGCCGTTTTGAAATACAAAAAGTTCCAACCCGATGATATTGTGGTCATCAATTTATCCGGTCGTGGCGACAAAGATTTAAACACCTACATCAATTATTTCAACCTATAATTTTTATCGCAATGCAACGAATTAAAAATACTTTATCAAAAAATAAAAAAATACTATCTATTTACTTTTCAGCAGGTTTTCCTAATTTAACCGACACTGTCAGTTTAATACAAAAATTAGAAGAAAGTGGCGTTGATATGATAGAAATAGGACTGCCTTTTAGCGATCCTTTGGTTGACGGACCAACCATTCAAGTAAGCTCCACACAAGCTTTACGGAACGGAATGACCACAGAAATCTTGTTTAAACAATTGCGAGACATCCGGAAAACGGTCCAAATTCCGCTAATCATTATGGGGTATTTTAATCCGATTTTGCAGTTTGGAGTGGCCGCATTTTTAAAGAAATGTTCCGAAACCGGCATTGACGGATTGATTATTCCCGACTTGCCTTTGGAAATCTACCTCTCGGAATACAAAGAACTCTTTGAAAAACAAGGTGTTGCGATGGTTTTCCTGATTACGCCACAGACATCTGACGAACGGATACGAACGATTGACGCCAACTCAGATTCCTTTATTTATATGGTTAGCAGCGCGAGTGTGACGGGAAGTAAAGCAGGTTTTTCGAAAAATCAAATAGCCTATTTTGAAAGAATAGCAGCGATGGAACTTAAAAATCCGCAGGTAATTGGCTTCGGAATTCATGACAAAACTACTTTTGAGCAAGCTACAAAATACCAAAAAGGAGCCATCATTGGAAGTGCTTTTATTCAATTCTTGCAAAACAACCCTATAAGCGCTGTGAATTATTTTATCTCCAAACTACTTTAGATAAAATATAATATAATATTGGTTACTAATTATTTAAATATACAGTATAGATATTCTCTATGGTGCTTATTTTGTTAATTTTACTTTAATTATTACTCTTTTACATCAATGATGAAATTTAATGATAAGCAAAATCGAAATGCTGCAGGTGACCAAAAAGCGGTTTGCCGAATTCGGTTTTGACGGAACCTCCATTCGAGACATTGTGAAAATTGCCAACATCAATATTCCGATGATTTCGTAGTACCGCGGTTTTAAGGAAAAACTTTTGGAAGCGTTGGTCTTGTATCGAATTGCAAGCCTGCGATTGCATCTGGAAAATCTTTTCCCGGAAGACCTCTCTCTTGTGCAAAACAATGATTGTTTTATCTTGTCCCTTCCGCCAAAGAACGCATCGGAAATAGGGATTAAAATAACTCAAAACAACTATCATTCGTTTATTGCTTCTTCTGGTGATTGTCGTTTCAAAAGGCTTGAAGATCCTAATGCCTTTTAATTATTGTAACTTCCTTAAAAAATCCTTTTGTTTTGTAACTTTATAACTTTGCAACTACTTCAAAAACATCAAGTTATTAACAATTTAGTGTTGTTTTGGAAATCATTTATTAATTTTATGATTAAAAACCATTTTTAAACCATTAAAATCAGGCAGTATGGGATTATTTAATAACAACAAAAGGAAAATTATTGGCGCACTTTGCAAAAAAAGTGAAGACATTAGCAAAGACATCGCCAAAGAAATTGAAGAACTTTTAGGCGAATTAAAATCGGAGTATGATGAAAACAGATTGGTGGCCTATGAGTTTTCTAACTTTGTTGAAGAATTAAAAACCAAGCTTGATTCAGAAGATGCCTCCAAACTAATGGAGTTCTCTGTTCGAATTACAAAAGTAAAACGCTGCGCCAAGAAAGGCGTGGAAGCCATGAGAGAACTAGCGCGCGACCAACGTAAAGCCACTCGCGAAACGCTTAGAGAATATGATGAGTATTTGTATGTTTGAAATTAATTGATAATGGATAATGGATAATGGATAATGGTTAATGGTTAATGGATAATGGTTAATGGATAATGGTTAATGGATAATGGATAATGGATAATTGATAATTGATAATTGATAATTGATAATGGACAATTGATAATGGACAATTGATAATGGACAATTGATAATGGACAATTGATAATTGTTAATTGTTAATTGTTAATTATAAGTTATTATCTAGTGCTTCTGCCCTTTTCAATAACTCTCCTACTTTGCAACTTTGTAACTCTCCTACTTTTGCAACTTTGTAACTCTCTTACTTTGTAACTTTGTAACTCTCCTACTTTGCAACTTTTAAAAAAACTATCTTGTGAATACTAACGTTGAGCCTTTACTCAAATTGGCATCAAAGGCGTAGCCATCATAGTTAAATCCTTTTAAATCTTCGATGGTTTCGGCATTGGTGTTGATAATATAACGCACCATCATGCCTCTTGCCTTCTTGGCAAAGAAACTGATCATCTTTAATTTACCGTCTTTGTAGTCTCTAAATTCTGGAGTTATCACCGGAACTTTTAACGCTTTGGTATCGACAGCCTCAAAATACTCATTGCTGGCAAGGTTAACAAACAACTCCCCTTTTTGCAACTCCGCGTTGAGCGATTTGGTGATGATGGGTTTCCAAAACGCATATAAGTTAGCGTTTTTGCCCACCTCAATTTTGGTTCCCATCTCCAACCGATAAGGCATCATCAAATCCAACGGTTTTAAGACACCATAAAGCCCCGATAAAATTCTGAGTTTGTCTTGTAAGGCATCCAATTTCTCTAGTGGCAGCGACTGCGCGTCCAAACCCAGATACACATCGCCATTGAAAGCATAAATAGCTTGCCGCGCATTTCCCAAAGAAAACGGCGTTTGCCAAGCCTGGTTGCGCTGCCAATTTAAATCGGCTAGTTTTTCTGAAATACCCATTAACTCCGAAAGTTCCTTAGGAGATTTTTTTTGCAACACTTGTTGAATAGTAGCAGAATTCTTTAAAAACTGCGATTCCGAAAAGCGATTAGTAGTCGATACACTTGTAAAATCTAAAGATTTGGCTGGCGAGAGGACGATTTTCATAGATGTGCTATTTGAATTTCAAAAATACAACATCGCTACCGAATTACAATAAAGAGGAAAGAAGAAAGCGGAAAGACATTATAGTCGAAAGTCTTAATCAACTTAATTGCTTACTTGTAAAAACTCCAAGTAAAGCGCCCTTCAACCAGCAACCAAAACCTCTTTTTTTGCTTGACGTTCCTCTTTTTTTGGCTGACGTTTATATTTTCACGTTCACAAAAGCGGGATATAGTACTCAAACCATTGAGGTGGCGATTACGCGAGGAGAACGGACGCAGGTTAATGTGAAACTGCTTAGTGAGAATGTATAGCAGCAATTTTAAGGTTTTGGTTTGTTCTAAAAATAATTTGGGTTACTAGAAGCTTTAAATAGGTCATTTTTAACAACAAAAAAACTTTTCTCTTGTAGAGTGAGTTCCAAGACTTGAGTTTGGCGATTAAATCGGGCACGCCAAGGATATTGATGCTGCGTTTGATGTTGTACACTAGCATAATTAAGCTGTGTTCTCCATTAACTTTTTCTAATCCTATTAAATCGGTGTAATTGTATTCCCATTTTCGTTAAGTGGAACTATTTACAAAAGCATCGATAAATCGAACGAGAGTGTCAGCAGCGATGGTGTCTTCTAGATTGGCTACGTAAATTACTTGGATGTGTTACATGGTTAAAAATAAGCAAATTATATTTTCCTTCTACTATTTAAGTATATTTGTTGGGAAGTTTGTGATGTTTTTTCACAGTCTGACATTGGCAGTAATTAAACTGAAATACAAAAAACATGAAGCAAACTTATCTTTTAGCAACCCTTTTACTTCTTGCTTGTATCAAAATCAACGCGCAAATCATTGATGTAGTTACTGGATTAGAAGGTCCTACACAAATAATAGTGAATGGAACAGATTTATATATACCTGAATATAGCGGAGGTAAAATTTCCAAAATAGACCTTAATTTAACATCTCCACAAGTGACAAATGTTATATCTGGTTTAATGAGTCCCGATGGTATCGCTTTTAATGGAACAGACTTATATGTAGCAGAATCTAATGCAGGGAAAATTTCTAAAGTAGATCTTAATGCTACATCGCCAACACGGGTCGATGTTATAACCGGTCTTGGTGGTCCTCGTGGCATAGTACTTTACGGAACCTATTTATATATAGCCGAACTTGGCGCAAATAAGATTTCAAAGATAGACATCACTGCAGTTCCACCTATTCCTATGGATGTTGTAACAGGATTAACTGGTCCTTTTGGAATATTGCTGAGCGGAAGTGATTTATATATATCAGTTCGTAACGAAAACAAAATTTCTAAAATAGATCTTAACGCAAATACGCCGACGGCGATAGATGTTATTACAAGTCTAACTTTACCACTTGGACTAGCAATCAACGGGACACAATTATATGTTATGCAGCATGGAGCAGGTAAAATTTCCAAAATAGATATTAGTGCTATTACTCCAACAGCTACTGATATTGTAACTGGTTTAAATTTTCCAATTGGCTTAGCGATTTATGGAACAAAACTATATTTTTCGGACTTAGACAAAATCGTTAAGGTTGATTTAAATACGTTATCTACTGAGGATGTCATAATTGAAAATTCAATCAAAATATATCCAAATCCGGCATCAGATTATCTTCAAATTTCCGGATTGCAAAAATCACAAAGTTATAGTATCTATAACTCTGTGTCCTCTAAAATTAAAGCTGGACATCTTAAAAATCTCGAAAAAATCAATGTCAATGATTTTGCAAAAGGTGTCTATTTTTTAAATTTGCAGAATGGAATGATAATTAAATTTATTAAGCAATAAAAACGTTTGCTAACAGCGTGTAAAACTCCCAGCTCTACTAAAAGTTCCTAAAACAAAACCACGCTCTCGCCCACGCTCCAACAACCAACAAAATGGAAGAAAAAAAATCAAAATTAGCTATAATAAAAACACAACCAACAGCAGCAAGCGTAACGGATTATATCAACAGCATTGAAAACGAACAAAAACGCAAAGACAGCTTAGTGCTAGTTGAAATAATGCAAAATGCCACTGGAGAAACCCCCATTTTATGGAGCAACTCCATCATTGGGTTTGGAATAAAAAGATACAAAAGTCCCGCCACAGGAAGAGAAGTTGACTGGCTAAAGATGGGTTTTGCTCCTAGAAAAGCAAATCTGTCGGTATACATTAGCGTTGGCATTAAAGAACATGCAGAAGCGCTTGCAAAACTTGGCAAACATAAAACCGGCGTCGGTTGCCTATACATCAATAAGCTAAATGACATCGATTTGGAGGTTTTGAAAGGAATGATAACAACAGCGGCACAACAATAATTACTCAAGCAAAAAAAACATCTTACACAGAATTGCAGTCTGCAACCACTAACAAGAGTAAACAACGGCAACTATTAAATTTAATCCTCAAAACAAGGATAAAAAGCAACCTCAATTAAAAAGAGTTAGGCGGTGTTGAACTTTGTTGTGAAAAGTATGTTAATTAAAAACCCTGTACGAAAGTTTTTATAGAAAAAAGGATACATTTGAGAAGGTATTATATATTCCTATTAATAAAAAATACAACTTCCATTTATGACACGACTTTTTTTTATTGCACTTTCAGTAGTTCTTAGCCTTCAAACAGGAATGGCACAATCCATAAGCGTAAAAATTAATGATAGTAAAACGGGAGAAAGCATCCCTTTTGCCAACATTAGAGTCGGTGAAACAATTAGTTTGGTTTCCAATGCCGAAGGAATCTTCACCGTAGCGGAAAGCAACAGTGCCGATGAAACGGTGTTGATTGTTTCCTATCTTGGCTATGTTCCTCGCAAAATAACTATGGGCGAAGTAAAAAATGCGCAAAACACAGTCAAGCTTGAAGCGGGTATTTTTGAAATTGAAAATGTCAATGTGTCCAACGTGAAGCCCGATCCAAACAGTATCATGGCAGCGGTTAAAAAAAACCTAGCCCAGAATTACAAAAGCAATGGCGAACCCTCCAAAGACAAGCTCTTTTACAGAGATATAACTTCTTTTAAAGCAGTTAAATTTGACTTGGATATCACCAAATCAACCGGATACACAAAAAAAGCGCTCAAAATAGTCAACACCGACATAAAGGCTTTTGCCTCTAAGTTTACCTCACAATCGCAACAGGAATTTACGGATGTGCTCTGCAATTACTACACCGCTACATTAAAAAAAGACAACAAGCTAGTGTTTTTTCCAAAGCTTGAAGTAGTAAAAGCAACGAAGCTTAAAGATGAAACCCGTTCCACTTCGTTTGAAGACATGGAAAAAACGGCGGGAAAGATATTGCTTCAGCATTTAGACACTACTAAATTTTATAGGGTTAAAAGTGGGCTTTTTGGCTCTCGCGATACTATTTCTCTTCGTAAAGAGTACAACAACAAGAAAAACAAAGTCAAGAATAACGAATTGACCTCTTCAAAATCTAATCTAATGATGACCTTGTCTAGAAATAACTTTTTGCAAAGCGAAAAACTAGATTTTATAAGTCATCCGGAACGTTATGAGTATACCTATGACGGCGCAGTCTTTTTAGCCACTAATGAGTTTGCCTATGTTATAAAATTCAAGCCTAAGAAAAGCAAGGCAAACTTCAAGGGCAAGCTCTATATTTCTGAAACAGATTATGCCGTGTTGCGAGCCGACTATACCTTGGGGGAAGGAAAAACGGAAGGCGGATTCAATATGAAACTACTCCTTGGAATAAAAGCATCAGAAAACGTGAGCAAAGGAACCCTGATTTTCAAACAAAATCAAGACGGAAAAGGCTATTATCTGCAATATGCATCCAACGAAACGGGACAATATATTTACATCAATAGGCCGCTGAAATTTATTGAGCTTTCGGATGAGGAAAAAGATGTAGTGGCTTTTGACTTGACAGTTGAAGGAAACACATCAAGAAAAACAGAGTTGTTGAATATCTCCCGAAACGCCATTTCAGAAACTACCTTTGAAAATGTGAAGGAAGAGAATTTTAAATACATTCCGCTTAAACGCTATGATCCCGCAATATGGAAAAATCTAAGCGCCATTGAGCCATTGGAAGAAATGAAAGCCTTTAAAGCAGTGGATTAATCTGCTGCTTCCTTTTCTCCAAAAATAAAAACGGCATCGGGGAATTCAAATTCATTTTCAGAAAAATCGAGAATTTCTGCCGTCAAGACGTATTTCATAATTTCGTCAATGCCTTTCTTAAGCAGTAATTCCGTGGAATATTTTCGGCTATTGGCCAAGACGAGTCCGTCTTTGGAAAGCCTAAAAAAATATTTGCCCGAAGCATTCCTTACTTTGGTAAAAGCAAACACGTCAATGTTTCCTTTCATTCCGTCAATCATCCGTTCGCAATCTAACTTGTTCTTGCAACCGATGCTAGTGAAAATAGTTTTTCCCCTTCTTGATGCAAAAATGAACTTATAATCGCCATTGAAGCGCTTACTGATTACAAACATCCCCATAATTAATAACACAATTTAACTCGGAAATTTGGCGTCAAAAGCTTTGTTTTTTTCGCACCTACTTCCTTATTTTTTGAACTGCCAAATCTAAACAAAAACAGTTGAAAAATGCCATAAGTGTTTAGTCACAAAACAATAAGTTATTAAGAAAATGAAATGACTTACTAGATGATAAACTTTAACTAACTGCAAATCATCCAAAAAACGATGCCTTCATTAGCTGATAAAAACAAACTTATTTTCTATCAAAACAAAAAGACGATACCCTAAAACAATTTAATTAAAAAAAAACACTTCTCATTTTCAGATATTTAATGTAACTTTACGTGTACCTAAAAAGTAAAAGAACTATTCTTTGCCCGCTATTTTTTTTAAACTAAAAATCTAATAAACTTAAGCGCAATGAAAACAGTTAAAACACCAACTCCCGATGTTGTTTCAAACGAAATGACAAAAGTATTGAATGCCTCCTCTTTCCCTTTGAAAAATGATGACGACCTAGATTCTTTGATGGAATACATTGGCGAAGCAAAGTATGTATTGCTTGGCGAAGCGTCGCACGGAACGCATGACTATTACACTTGGCGTGCCAAAATAACACGACGTCTCATTCAAGAAAAAGAATTCTCATTTGTAGCCGTAGAAGGCGATTGGCCCGATTGCTATCGCTTGAATCGCTATGCAAAAGGGTATACCAATTCTGGAAAAGACATCTATGACATCTTAAGCGATTTTAACCGATGGCCAACGTGGATGTGGGCCAATTGGGAAGTGGGTGCTTTTATCGATTGGCTCAAACATCATAACAAAACATTGGCTGCCAACAAACGAGTTGGTTTCTATGGATTAGACGTGTACAGTTTTAGCGAATCTATGGATTTCATAATCAAATACCTTGAAAAACACGACCTCGAAGCGCTTAAAATTGCCCAAAAAGCAATGGCCTGCTTTGAACCTTATGGCAAAGATGAAGGACAATCTTATGCACGAGCCTCTGCATTTGTGCCACAGCTTTGCGAAAAAGAAGTGCTTCAACTATTAGTAGAAATAAAAAAACGTGTCGAAAACTATAATTCCGATGCTGAGAATGTCTTTAGCACAGAGCAAAATGCACACATCGTCAGAAATGCCGAAAAATACTATCGGGCCATGATTAAAAACAGTTCGGCATCATGGAACATACGTGACGAACACATGGTTTCCACTTTGGAACGCTTGATGAAATACCACGGTAACAAAGCCAAAACCATCATTTGGGAACACAATACCCACATTGGCGATGCCCGAGCCACAGACATG
>JBILYQ010000034.1:0-11669 GCA_044377655.1 Flavobacterium sp. | reverse complement strand
GTTTCATAAATATTTTATGGAAACGTCTTTTAAACCTGAAGAATTTCATAAAAACCCAGAATGTTTTAGAGACATATTGAACTTTTTGACACATTTAGGTTGGTTTAAAGAAAAAGGCGGCAATTATCAATTTGCAGAAACAGGTTTGTTTTATGCTAAAAGAGCTGCAGCTTATGGTGTTACCGTTTCCTATATCCCAACATTCAGAAAAATAGATGATTTGCTTTTTGGCAATCCTTCAATTCTCAGAAACACTAACCAACACGATGAAGAGCTTCATGTAGACCGAGAAATGAACGTTTGGGGAAGTGGTGGTGCGCATTCGGAATATTTCAAAATTGTGGATCAAATTATAATTGAATTATTCAATCGTCCAATTTCAGAACAGCCAAAAGGAATTCTCGATATGGGTTGCGGAAATGGTGCTTTTTTGCAGCATATTTATGAAGTCATAGAACGTCAAACACAACGCGGTAGAATGCTCGATGAATATCCATTATTTCTTATTGGAGTTGATTATAATGAAGCCGCATTGAAAGTAACTAGAGCCAATTTAATAAAAGCAGATATATGGGCAAAAGTAATTTGGGGCGACATTGGTAGGCCAGATGTTTTAGCACAAACACTATTGGAGGATTATACTATTGATTTAAAAGAATTGCTGAATGTCAGAACTTTTTTAGATCATAATCGAATTTGGGAACCGCCAATGAATAATTCTAAGAATAGAATCAGCAATTCTACAGGCGCTTTTGCACATCGTGGAATGAGAATTAGCAATAATCAAGTGGAAGACAATTTGCTGGAACATTTGAAAAAATGGTCGCCTTATGTGGAAAAATTCGGATTGTTAGTAATAGAATTACACACAATTTCACCGATTTTAACGGCAAACAATTTAGGAAAAACTGGAGCAACAGCTTATGACGCAACCCATGGATTTTCGGATCAATATATAGTTGAAATCGAAGTATTACATAAAGTTGCAGCAGAAGTTGGTTTGTATTCTGATGATAAAGTGTTCTGTAAATTTCCAAACTCTGAGTTGGCAACAGTAAGTGTTAATCTTTTAAAAGGAAAATAATTAGTGCTTTAAAAAGATTTTAATCACAAAAAGCGCTGCTATAAAAAGCAAAAACCCAATAACTATTTTATAACTTCCTTTATAAAATTTTTGATGTAATGCTTTGTCTTTGCCATATGCAATAAACATTGCGATAACAAAACCCAGAAAAAATAAACCTGCAAAAACCCATTGACCCGTTGAAAACATAGTTCTAAATATTTTCAACAAAATTAGTCAATTGATAGCAAAAGTTGCTATTTTGCATCATCATTTAATCAACTTATCTTATGAAAAAACAATTAGACTATGTAAAAGAATTTCACACCGCCTTTGCTATTGGTTTCAGCGAAAATCCTAAAGCAGATTTAGGTGAAACCAAAAAAATGCTTCGTTTCAATTTGATGAAAGAAGAAAATGAAGAATATCTAGAAGCTGTAAAGAACAATGATTTGGTGGAAATTGCCGATGCACTTGGCGATATGATGTATATTCTTTGTGGAACAATTATCGAACACGGGTTGCAACATAAAATTGAGGCTGTTTTTGACGAAATCCAACGAAGTAATATGAGTAAACTTGGCGATGATGGAAATCCAATTTACCGTGAAGATGGAAAAGTCATGAAAGGTCCAAATTATTTCAAACCCAATTTTCAGGAAATATTGAAGTAGGATTTACTAAATAAAAAAAAAGCGACTTCTTTGGAAATCGCTTTTTTTAAAATAGTAGCTATTAAACTTTTACAGTCCAACCGAAAGTATCTTCGGCCAGTTTATACTGAATTCTAGTCAATTTATCTTTTAATTCTAATGCTATTGAATTTTCTATTTTTGGCAATTCATAATAAATATCTTGATAGGAAAACCCAACAATTGGATTTACAACTGCGGCAGTTCCAGTACCAAAAATTTCTTTTAAAGTTCCGTTTTTTGCAGCCTCAATCAATTCAGTTACCAACACAGGACGAATATTTACTTCAATTCCGTCTCGCTTGGCAATATCAATCAAACTTTTACGAGTAACTCCGTCAAGAATTCTTTCGCTTGTTGGCGCAGTATATAAAGTGTCGTTTATTCTAAAAAAAACGTTCATTGTTCCTGCTTCTTCTAACTTGGTGTGCGTGGCATCATCGGTCCAAATAATTTGCTGAAAACCTTTATCGTTGGCTAATTTTGTTGGGTAAAACTGTGCGGAATAATTCCCCGCAGCTTTTGCAGCACCAATTCCACCATTTGCAGCACGACTAAAATGCTCGGCAATAATTACTTTTACTTCACCGGAATAATAAGAACGTGCTGGCGAAAGAATAATCATAAAACGGTATTGAGTGGAAGGTTGTGCAATTACTCCTGAACCAATGGCAATCATGAAGGGTCTAATGTACAATGTATTTCCTAATCCTTTTTTAACCCAGTCTTTTTCTAGCTCCAAAATGGTTTTTAAACCATCAATAAAAACGTTTTCTGGAACTTCAGGCATAGCCATTCTAGTGGCTGAGTTGTTGAAACGCTTATAATTTTCATCGGGTCTAAAAAGCCAAACAGCGTCGTTGTCATCTTTGTAGGCTTTCATTCCTTCAAAAATAGCCTGACCATAATGGAATACTTTTGCTGATGGATCAATTAGAAAAGGTTCATAAGGTTTTATGAGAGGTTTTTGCCAAGCACCTTCTTTAAAATCACAAACCAACATGTGGTCGGTGAATACATTTCCAAAAGAAAGATTTTCAAAATCAACGGCATCGATTTTTGAAGATTGTGCTTTAACTATATCGATTTCGAGAGTGTTTTTTAAACTCATTATGAAGTGCTTTAATTTTTAATCTTTGATACTGTAATTTTGTGCAAAACTAATAAAAAATTGAACATTTATTTTAACAATTTTAATTTATTACCGATTTTTTATTGATTATTCAATAAAATGGAATAATACTGTTTATTTGTTTAAGAATATAAAAAAAAATGCTTTTGTGACCAAAAGTTTTTAATAACTAGTTATTTTTGTGCTAATTTTAAATCTTAAAAATAGTACAATGAAAAAAATACATGTAATTACCTTTTTCTTATCGCTTCTTTTTAGTTTCAATGCAACTTCTCAAGTTCCTGCAAAGAAAGCAAAATCAAGCAATGCAACGATCAATCTAACTGATTATGCTTCTTTTGGAGAAAAATTTACACCAACAAAAGTATTGACAGACAAAGAAATGCTCAAAAAATACAAAACACTTAAAAAAGGAGATTCTTTATCTGTTAAATTTAAAACCACCATCAAGGAAGTGTGCAAGAAAAAAGGATGTTGGATGTCTATGGATTTGACCGAGAATAAAGAATCTTTTGTGAAGTTTAAAGATTATGCTTTTTTTGTTCCATTAAACGCTGATAATTCTGAAGCCATTGTAAACGGGATAGCTTTTATTGAAGTAGTATCTGTTGATGAGTTAAGACATTATGCAAAAGATGGAGGAAAGACTGCCGATGAAATAAAAAAAATAACTAAACCAGAAATAACATATGCTTTTACTGCTACTGGTGTATTAATTAAAAAATAATGGCTAGACAAGTATTGCTTATTTTAGTTGCATCACTATTATTTTTCTCTTGCCAAAAGAAAGAAGAAGCATGTACCGCAGAGAAACCTGCAAAAGAAAAGAAATTTGCCATGTATGAAATGTCTGAAATGGCAACATTGATGGAACAAATGTATGTTGACAATCAACGTTTGAAAGAAAGAATAAAAAAAGGAGATACTATTGGTAAATTTCCAAATCATTTTATGAAAATCCACCAAGCGGTGATGACAGATGAAAAAGAGAATGATGCTTTTTTTAAGGAACAAGCTGCAAATTTTATTAAAGCTCAAGAACTTATTTATGAAGATCCTAAAAACGCGAAAGCCCATTTTAATGAAGGTATAGATGCCTGTATCAATTGTCATAAAGTAAAATGTGGTGGGCCAATTCCAAGGATTAAGAAACTATATATTGAGTAAATTTTGAAAAGAGAAATTATTCAAACTCAAGATGGTTCCACTACCATCCATTTACCGGAATGGAACGAAAGTTATCATTCTAAAAATGGTGCTATTCAAGAAGCTTATCATGTATTTATAAAACACGGACTTTCTTTATTTCAAGGAAAGTCTGTTTCTATTTTGGAAATAGGTTTTGGAACAGGTTTAAATACATTTATTACATATTTGGAAGCTAAAAAAGTATTGCAAATCATTGATTATAATGGTGTAGAAGCATATCCTGTAGATTTGGAAGAAGCATTACAGATGAATTATGTAGAAGAATTAAATGCACAAACCGAGTCGTCGGTCTTTGAAATGATGCACAAAGTTTCTTGGGATAATACGCATGCTATTGATGCAAATTTTTCGCTACTAAAAAGAAAAATGTTTTTTCAGGACATTGAGGATGAAAATCGATACGATTTAATTTATTTTGATGCTTTTGGTTATAGAGTTCAACCAGAATTATGGTCTTTAGAATTATTTAAAAAAATGTATCATTCTATGAAACCAAATGGAGTTTTGGTAACTTATGCTTGTAGGACTTCAATAAAAAAGGCTATGATAGAATCTGGTTTTACCGTTGAAAAATTACCAGGCGCACCAGGAAAAAGAGAAATGCTGAGAGCAATAAAGAAATCTGTAGAAACATAATTTAACATTCCCTTTTGTAATTGTTCTTTTTTTTTCTTTAAATTTGGAATAAGATTACTGTTACCAACCTTTTTAAATTAATTACATGTCAAGAACAATGTATGACTTTACCAAGTCTGTTCTGGAAAGAGTTAGTTTTGATGCTATCCTTTTTTGTAAAGAATTAGAAAAAGCTGTAAAAGTCTTATTGCCTTATGAAATTAAGGAATTGACGGAATGGCTTCTGAACTTCACAAAAGAAAAACCAGAACTTAGAAGATGTTTAATTGCAATTGAGAATTAGATAAAACTAAAGGAGCTTAAATGGTTCCTTTTTTTACCTCCTCTTTTTTATATATAAGAAAAAACATTAAAAATTTATTAAAAAATGTATTTAATCGATGTTTTTGGTGCTTAATCGATATTTTTTGCGTTTTTTATTTGGATTAGAAATATTTTATGTTAATTTTACTTAACGTTCTTATTAAGATAACCCCTAAATCTTACCTATTATGTCTAGAATGATATACGATTACACAAAATCTGTGCTCGAGAGAGTTAGTTTTGATCCAGTTCTTTTTATTAGAGAATTGAAAAAAGCAATAAAAAGTTTATTGCCATATGAGATTGAACAATTAAAAAAATGGCTTCAGTTTTATACCGATGAGAAGCCTGAGTTAAAAAAATGTTTGTTTGTAGTTAGTTAATAAGATAAGGAGCCTGTGCAGCTCCTTATTTTTTTGCCAATGGACTAACTATTTGTACATTTTGAAAAACAATTGCGCCTTTAATTACACCTGCAATTGTAGTTCTTAGTGCATCAATTATTTGAATTTTCAATTCGTTTTTAGGATATATCAAACTTACTTCCCTTGCAGGTTTAGGCTCTTTGAAATGGCGAAGTTTTATCTTGTCTTTTTCTTTTAAATCTAGGGTGTGCAAATAAGGAAGAAGTGTCAATCCTAAACCTTCATCTGCAAGTTTTATCAATGTTTCAAAACTACCACTTTCTATTTGAAAATGATTAATTTCATTTGCATTACTATTTTTACAAAGGTTTAAAATTCCATCCCTAAAACAGTGACCATCTTGAAGAAGAAGAATTTCATTCAAATTTAAATCGCTAATTTCAATTTCTTGTTTCTGAAAAATTTTATTGCTTTCGGGAATATAGCCTACAAATGGTTCGAAATACAAGACAATTTCCTTAATTTTATCTTCTAATAATGGTGTTACGGCTATTGCTGCATCTAAATGTCCATTATTTAATTTAGAAATTATTTCGTCGGTATTTAATTCCTCAATGATGAGTTTTACTTTTGGATACTTCTTTATAAAGTTGTTAAGAAACATTGGAAGTAAGGTTGGCATAACTGTTGGAATGATACCTAAACGGAATTCGCCTCCAATAAAACCTTTTTGTTGTTCAACAATATCTTGAATTCTATCGGCCTCATTAACAATATTTTTTGCTTGATTGACAATTTTTTGTCCAATATCTGTTAATTGAATAGGTTTCTTTGTTCTGTCAAAAATTTGAATTCCAAGTTCTTCTTCAATTTTTTGGATTTGCATGCTCAATGTTGGTTGGGTAACAAAACATTTTTCCGCAGCAAGAGTGAAGTTTTTGTATTCAGCAACTGCAAGGACATATTTAAGTTGAGTAATTGTCATGGTATAGTAATTTCTGATGCAAATATAAAAACTATCACTTTAACTTATCGTAATTTGATGCCCTTTTTCATTAAATTTGTAATAATTAAAAAAACAAAATAATGAAAATAAATAGTCTAGGATTGCCAGTAAAAGAGTCTGAGGTGTTGATTGCCGAATTAAATATTTTATTGTCAAATTTCCAAGTTTATTATCAAAATTTACGGGGTTTGCATTGGAACATCCGCGGAAAGCGTTTTTTTGATTTGCATTTGAAATTTGAAGAGTTATACAACGACAGTCAATTGAAAATTGATTTGATTGCAGAGCGTGTTTTAACATTGGGAGGAACTCCGTTGCACACTTTTGAAGATTATGTTAAAAATAGTAAATTGCAAATAGGGAAAAATATTCACAACGACGAAGAGGCCATTACTTTGATTGTGAATTCATTAACAAGTTTGTTAAAAATCGAAAGAATAATTCTTGCTCAATCAGATGCAATTAAAGATGAAGGTACAAATTCTATGATTAGTGATTTTATAAAAGAACAAGAAAAAATTATGTGGATGATGAAGGCTTGGCAAGAGGAAGAAATTTAGAAAATTGATTTGTTAATAATTTTATAATTATTCCTCACAAGTCAGCAAATTAGCTACTTTTGCCACATGAGATTTACAGTTTACAGTATGCTTATTATTTTTATTAGTTTTCTTTCAGTGCCGACTATTGTCACTTTGATTGAAAGACAGGCAGATGTTACTGTTTTTTATAGTTTTGCTGAGGAAGAAATCAGTAAAGAAATTAAAGAAATCAAAGCAGAACTTAAATCGAATTATAGTAGTGAATTGTTAAATTCTTTACTTTCCTTTTCCTCTAAAATTATATCTGAAAACAGATCAAAACACGATGCTATTTCGGAAGAAATTTTCTCCCCTCCGCCAGAATCAATTTAATACACCAGTTTAGTTATTCGCCATTGCGAAAATAGTTGTATTAAATTAATTTAAGGTATGAAAAAAATCAATCTTTTTGCTAACCTCAAGTCTGATTTTGCGTCGGGTTTAGTGGTTTTTTTAGTGGCTTTGCCACTGTGTTTAGGTATCGCTTTAGCTTCTGGTGCGCCTTTATTTGCAGGTATTATTTCTGGTATTGTTGGTGGTATTGTCGTTGGTTATTTGAGTAAATCTCATTTAAGCGTTTCTGGTCCAGCTGCAGGTTTAACGGCCATCGTTTTAGTAGCTATTACAGATTTAGGATCATTTAATTCCTTCCTTTTAGCAGGTTTAATAGCTGGTGTTATCCAACTTATATTGGGTTTTATTAAAGCTGGAAGTATTTCCAATTATTTTCCAACTAATGTTATTGAAGGAATGTTGGCGGGAATTGGAGTTATAATTTTCTTAAAGCAAATTCCTCATGCAGTAGGTTATGATAAAGATTTTGAAGGTGATGAATCGTTCATGCAAGCCGACGGACAAAATACATTTTCAGAGTTGTTTTCTGTTTTTGACCAAATTCAAATAGGTTCGGTTATTATAACTTTAGTGTCTTTAGCTATTTTAATTTTATGGACAAAGTTTGATTTTTTAAAGAAATTGAAATTAGTTCCTGCTGCTTTAATTGCTGTAATTGTTAGTATTCTTTTAAACGAATTTTTTATTCAATCAGGAAGTAGTTTGGCAATTGCTAGCGAGCATTTGGTAGGTTTACCAGTTCCTTCATCATTTGATGAGTTAAAAAATATATTTGTATCTCCTGATTTTTCAGCCATTACTAACAGTAAAGTGTGGATTGTCGGGATAACAATTGCAGTAGTAGCTTCCATCGAAACTTTATTATGTATCGAAGCTGCTGACAGAATGGATGTTCAAAAGCGTTATACCGATACCAATGTGGAATTAAAAGCACAAGGTGTCGGAAATATTTTAAGTTCCTTATTGGGAGGTTTACCAATGACATCTGTAGTTGTGAGAACTTCTGCAAATAATAATGCTGGCGCAAAATCCAAAATGTCGGCTATTATTCATGGTTTGCTTTTGTTGGTTAGTGTTTTGGCAATTCCAATGATTTTGAATAAAATTCCGTTGGCAACATTGGCAGCAATTTTATTATTAGTGGGTTACAAATTAGCCAATCCTAAAACAATCAAACATTTTTGGGAAAAGGGGAAATACCAGTTCGTGCCTTTTATTGCAACGTTTGCGGCAGTTGTCTTTACCGATTTATTGAAAGGTGTAGCTTTAGGTATGATTATCAGCATTTTTGCAATATTACGTGGAAATATGAAACGCGCTTACAGTTTTAGAAAAGAGGAATATGCTGATGGTGACGTAATTCATATTGACTTAGCGCAAGAAGTTTCCTTTTTAAACAAAGCGGCAATAAAATCTACATTAGCATCAATTCCAGAAAACTCTCGTATCGTTATCAATGCTTCCGAGACTGTATACATTGCTCATGATGTATTGGATTTAATAAAAGAGTTCAAAAAAATTAGAGCTAAAGAAGAGAATATTAAAGTAAAACTAGTTGGTTTTAAGAAAGAGTATGAATTGGAAAACACTGGTGAAGAAATGAAACATGTGTTCGTTGAACATAAATAAAAAAAATAAATATGAAAGCACATAATAGAGAATCACAGTCAGAAATGACTCCACGAAAAGCAATGGAGTTTTTACAAGAAGGAAATAAAAGATTTATAAACAATTTAAAGGCAAATAGAAATTTACTAGAACAAGTAAATGCAACAGTGGATGGTCAATGGCCATTTGCCACAATATTGAGTTGTATTGATAGTAGAACTTCCTCCGAATTGATTTTTGATCAAGGGTTGGGAGATATTTTTTCAGTGAGAATTGCTGGAAATATTGTTAATACGGATATTTTAGGAAGTATGGAGTTTGCTTGTAAAGTGGCAGGTTCAAAATTAATAGTTGTTCTAGGACACAGTAAATGTGGCGCAGTAAAAGGCGCTTGTGACCATATAGAAATGGGAAATCTTACCGAACTTTTATCAAAGATTCAACCTGCAGTATATCAGGAAAATTCAACTAAAGACGAGCGAAATTCTAAAAACGGAACTTTTGTTGAGAATGTTGCCAAAATAAATGTAAAACGTAGTGTGAAGAACATCATTGAACGCAGTTTTATTTTAGAGCAAATGGTTGAAAATGGTGAAATAGGTGTAGTTGGTGCAATGCACAATATCGAAACTGGGAAAGTATCTTTTTACACAGATGTAATGTATATAAAGGATGAAATAAATCCTAAATTTTCTGTTGCCGATTTACGACATTAAAACTAATGTATGAAAAAAGAACTATTTGATGAAAAGCATCTTTTATATGAATTGAAGCATTATCTGCCATCGCAAACGCCGTTGAAGGATTTTATTCATCATAATTCGTTGCATGCATTTCAAAACATGAAATTTTATGATGCCATATTCAAATCATCAAAGATTTTCGGACATCAGGCAACTATGCCGCTTTCAGATTATAGAAAACTCTACGAAATCGGAAGAATTAGACCAGAAATACTTGAAAATGTTATTCTAAATAGAAAAGAAAACGAAAAGGCTCCATTTTGGAAAACCATTTTAATTTCTAAAAACTTCGATGACCATAATGAACAAAGAATAGGCAAATTACGTGCGAATTGGAAGAAAGTATATCACATAGATTTAGATAATTTAGTACAACCTTTTCTATTCCGATTTTTATGTAGTTACTTAGACCAAGGCATTGCAATTTGGGATTTTCCAATTGGAAATAAAGGTTTTTTAGAATCCATAAAAGAGATAGAAAATAATAGTTTTTCTAGTGTTTTCAAAACCAAAAGAGCCAAAGAATTACTTTTTAATGAAAGTACTTCTATCGAAAGTTTGCTGAAAATTGTTGTTGGAAATGAAGTCTATTTTGAACAATATATTTTTGACCAACAATTCAGTCATCGCGGTTGGAGTGGGTTAGTGGCATCGGTTGAAAATCAACCGGAAACGCTTTTAAGTCCAAAGAATATTTCGCTACACGATTTGATTGTTTTTGAATTATTACTCGAAATCGATAATTTAGATAATCAACTCGGAAAAAATTGGAAACCAATTGCAGAAATAACGAATGATAACGCAATTAACTTGTTTGATGAAGTAGAAAATACGGAATATCAAGAAGCGATGAAGATTTGGCAAGATGCTTTTGAGTGGAGTTATTATGATGAAGTATTGGCCGGAATTCAACAATTAAGTAAATCTAAAAAAGAAAACAATACAGTAGAGTTTGCGCCCAAATCATTTCAAGCACTTTTTTGTATTGACGAAAGAGAAGATAGTATCAGACGGCATGTTGAAGCTATTGATAAAGATTCTGAAACCTTCGGAACGCCAGGTTTTTTCAGTGTTGAGTTTTATTTTCAGGCTTTCGGTGCTAAATTTTATGATAAATTGTGTCCAGCACCAGTTACTCCAAAATATTTGATAAAAGAATATGACGTTACCGAAAAACGAAAACACGATTTACTTTATACAAATAAAACGCACCAACTTTTAACTGGTTTTGTAAGTACATTTATTTTTGGATTTTGGGCGGCAATTCGATTGGTGAAAAATTTAGTTGCACCTGAAAAAAGTCCAGCAATTTCGAATGCTTTTTTGCATATGAATGCTCAAGGAAAGCTTTCCGTTGAAAATAAAAGTGAAAAGGATGTTGAAAATAACCTTCAAATAGGATTTACAGTTGACGAAATGGCCACAAGAGTTGCCAGTTTGTTAAACGGAATTGCACTCACCAAAAACTTTGCACCACTAGTTTATGTCGTAGCACATGGCAGTAGTAGTGCTAATAATCCACATCATGGAGCGCACGATTGTGGCGCATGTAGCGGAAGACCAGGTTCTGTGAATGCCAGAGTTTTTTCTTTGATGGCTAATAATCAAAAAGTAAGAGCGTTTCTACATTCGCAAGGCATAATTATTCCCAATGAAACGCAGTTTATTGGTGCTCTGCACGATACTGCCGCAGATGAAATTGAGTTTTACGATTTGGATACTTTAAATTCTAAAAATGCTGAACATCACCAAAAAAACCACCATACTTTTGAGGACGCATTAGACTTAAATGCCAAAGAACGTTCGAGACGTTTTGCTTCAATCGATACTAAAAATCATATTAAGAAAGTCCGAAAAGCAATAAAAGAACGTTCGGTTTCTTTATTTGAACCAAGACCAGAATTAGGACATGGAACCAACACGCTTTGCATTGTTGGAAAAAGAAATTTAACTAAAGGTTTATTTTTGGACAGAAGA
>JBILYQ010000232.1:0-3960 GCA_044377655.1 Flavobacterium sp. | reverse complement strand
TTTGGTTGATAATCCTGGTTTGAATTCGGGTTTTATGATTCCACAATATACTGCGGCAAGTATAGCTAGTCAAAACAAACAATTAGCAACGCCAGCAAGTATTGACAGTATTGTTTCTTCCAATGGACAGGAAGATCATGTTTCGATGGGTGCAAATGCGGCTACAAAATGCCTGAAAATAATGGAAAATTTGGAGCGAATTTTGGCTATTGAATTGATGAATGCCTCGCAAGCTATTGAATTCAGACGACCATTACAGTCTAGTGATTTTATTGAAATGTTTTTGAAATCATTTAGAAATGAAATTCCTTTTGTAAAAGAAGATAGAATTCTACATTATGATATTCAGAATGCAGTTGCTTTTTTAAATAGTTTTATGATTGATGAGAGTGTTTTTTGAGAAGTGCGTTAAACCAAATAAACTCAAAATTCCAAAAATAGCAGGAACACTTTGGACATAAAATATTCTTTTAGACTCCGTAATTGTGGCATAAATTCCCGCAACTAAAACGCAATTTAAGAAAAAAGGCGCACATTTTTTTCAAGTAGAATCTAAAATAAACAACGCTTAAATTAGTCCAAAAGCTAGAAATCCGTTGGACAAGCCTTGATTGGCAGCCATAACTTTGGTTTTTTCAAACATGTCGGCAGGAATTGTTTTAAACACTTTTCGTCCTCGTGTTGTCCAAACAAACATTTCTAACCATATAATATACAAATGTATAAAAGCAATAAAAATGACGGGAATTTGAGAAAGTACTGTCATTAATTTTATTTACATTTAAAATTTTTCTCAATTGCTTTAATCATTTCGCCTGCAATATCTTTATTTGTTGCTCCTTCAATTCCTTCCAATCCTGGAGAAGAATTTACTTCTAATAGCAACGGACCTTTTGCGGAACGAATAATATCAACACCAGCGACTTTCAAATCCATAGCTTTTGCAGCTTTTATTGCAATTTTCTTTTCTTCGACCGTTGGTTTTATAACTGACGCAGTTCCGCCAAGGTGAATATTGGCTCTAAATTCTCCAGCGATGGCTTCACGCTGAATTGTGGCAACCACTTTTCCATCGATAACAAAAAGGCGTAAATCTTTTCCATTTGCTTCCTTAATGAATTCTTGTACCAAAATATTCGCATTCAAACTTTTGAAGGCATTAATTACCGATTCTGCTGCTTTTTTAGTCTCTGCCAAAACGACACCTTTACCTTGTGTTCCTTCCAGAAGTTTCACAATTAAAGGCGAGCCACCAACCATTTTTATCAAATCGTCAGTATCCAATGGGGAATTGGCAAAACCAGTTGTTGGAATATCAACACCATGATTTAAAAGTAATTGCAATGAATATAATTTATCTCTTGATTGAGTAATTGCCGCAGCGGAATTTAGACAATATACTTTTAAAGCTTCAAATTGTCTTGTCAAAGCACAGCCATAAAACGTGATACTTGGACGAATTCTTGGAATAATGGCATCAAAATTATCGAGAATTCTTCCGCCTCGATAATGTATTTCGGGTTTGGTCGCATCAAGTTTCATGTAACATTCTTTGATGTTAAGAAACGTCATTTCATGACCACGCATTTCGCCAGCTTCCATGATACGTTTGTTGCTATATAATTCAGGATTACTGGCAAGAAGTCCGATTCGTAATCCTGCTTTTGTGTTTATAGCATTTTGGTATAAATCTTTTAAACTTTCAAGAGTTGGTTGTCCCAAAAGATATTTTTGTTCTGGATCAACCAAAACTCTTCCGCTCATCGCTTCTCGGCCTAAAAGCATTCGAAATCCCATTGAATCTCGATTGGTTAGTGTCATTTCAATCTGCCAAGTATCACTTCCAATGGCTAAATTTGTTTGGATTACATAGCGTTGTTCTCTAAAACCGCTCGAGCTTTTTACGATTCTTTTATCAATTAATTTGGCCTCACAATGAATAACAGTTTTCAAGTTATTCTGGATTGGATTGATGTCAAATTTAACCCAGTTTTCTTCTTCTTTTAGAAAAGGAGCAATATTAATAGCATGTAAAGCAGATGTTTTTGCGCCAGAATCTACTCTAGCTTTAATAGCTGGAATTCCTAATTCCGGAAACGAACACCATTCTTCTGAACCTAATATAATCTTATTTTGTGGCATGAAATTATTAATTGAAATACAAATCGAAAGTACTACTTTTTTTAAAACAAAAAACCTCGAATAAAACAAATTACTTAAAAAGTTATTTGCAATTACTCGAGGTTTGAAACTAATAATATTACAATTAGCTAGTTGGTTTTTCTAACTTTTTTATTGTCACGTTTAGTTCTTCAGCACCATCTTCAATATCCATGAAAATTTCATCGCCAGTAACAATTTTTGAAGTAATAATCTCTTCGGCTAAGGCATCTTCAACATATTTTTGAATAGCTCTTTTTAATGGTCTAGCTCCAAATTGTCTATCAAAGCCTTTTTCGGCAATAAACGATTTAGCTTTATCTGACAAATTTAATTTATAACCTAATTCTTCAACTCTAGAATATAATTTTTTCAATTCAATTTCTATAATTAAATCGATATCATGTTTTTCTAAAGCATTGAATACAATTACATCGTCAATTCTATTTAAGAATTCTGGAGCAAAAGTTTTCTTTAATGCATTTTCAATGATACTTTTAGAATTATCGTCAGCTTGAGACACTTTGGCAGCCGTTCCAAAACCTACACCTTGTCCAAAATCTTTCAGTTGACGCGCACCAACATTGGAGGTCATTATAATAATTGTATTTTTGAAATCGATTTTTCGGCCTAAACTATCGGTTAAATAACCATCATCCAAAACCTGCAACATCATATTGAAAACATCGGGATGTGCTTTTTCAATTTCGTCTAAAAGCACAACACAATACGGTTTTCTTCTCACTTTTTCTGTTAATTGTCCGCCTTCTTCATAACCAACATATCCCGGAGGCGCACCGATTAATCTTGAAATCGCAAATTTCTCCATGTATTCACTCATGTCAATTCTAATTAAGGCATCTTCAGAGTCGAATAATTCTTTAGCCAAAACTTTGGCTAACTGTGTTTTCCCAACTCCAGTTTGTCCCAAGAAAATAAAGGAACCAATTGGACGATTAGGGTCTTTTAACCCAGCACGATTTCTTTGAATGGAACGAGAGATTTTTAAAACGGCTTCTCTTTGTCCAATTACTTTATTTTCAATAAGTTCTGGTAAATGAGCTAATTTATTGCTTTCTGTTTGTGCAATTCGATTTACTGGGATTCCAGTCATCATCGAAACAACATCAGCTACATTATCTTCGGTAACTAAAATTCGATTATTCTTTGCGTCTTCTTCCCATTGTTCTTGGGCAATTGCAAGATCTTTTTCTATTCGTTTTTCGTCATCTCGAAGTTTGGCGGCTTCCTCATATTTCTGTTTTTTAACGACAGAATTTTTCAACTCGCGAACGTCTTCTAGTTGACGCTCCAATTCCAAAATTTGCTTTGGAACATCAATATTTGTAATGTGAACTCTTGATCCAGCTTCATCCAAAGCATCAATTGCTTTGTCAGGAAGAAATCGTTCTGACATGTACCTGTTGGTTAATTTTACACAAGCATCAATAGCTTCTGTTGTGTAAATCACATTGTGGTGGTCTTCGTATTTATTTTTAATATTATTCAAAATAGTAATGGTTTCTTCAACAGACGTTGGTTCCACAATCACTTTTTGGAAACGTCTCTCTAATGCGCCGTCTTTTTCAATATATTGTCTATATTCATCAAGAGTTGTAGCACCGATACATTGTATTTCGCCACGCGCTAAAGCAGGTTTGAACATATTAGATGCGTCCAATGAGCCTGTTGCTCCACCAGCGCCAACAATAGTGTGAATTTCATCGATAAAAAGAATGATATCGTCATTTTTTTCTAATTCATTCATCACTGCTTTCATTCGCTCTTCAAACTGTCCGC
>JBILYQ010000033.1:0-11684 GCA_044377655.1 Flavobacterium sp. | reverse complement strand
AGCGGAGAAAATTAGGTAAAAGAGAGCATAAAAAAACCGTTACACCATGTGCAACGGTTTTTTTTGAATTAATAATAATTAAACACCTTTTTATTTTGGCATCACCACGCTGTCGATGGCATGGATTACTCCGTTTGAAGCTGCAACATCTGCTAGGATTACTGTTGACATACCACCTTTGGCATCGGTCAAAATTACTTTCCCATCTTTCAAAGTCAAGTCAATTTTACCACCTTGTACGGTCGTAACTGTAAATTTCCCATTGTTCTTAGTAATCGCTTCGATAACTGCAGCGGCTTCAAATTTCCCTGAAACTACATGATGCGTCAAAAGAGCTGTTAATTTTGCAGCATTTTCTGGTTTCAATAATGTTTCTACCGTTCCAGCTGGAAGTTTTTCAAAAGCAGCGTTTGTTGGTGCAAAAACAGTAAATGGTCCTTCTCCACTCAAGGTTTCTACTAGGTTTGCCGCTTTAACTGCCGCTACCAAAGTAGAGAAATCTGCATTGGCATCAGCTACACCCACAATGTTTGGTGTTTCTGCTACTTGCACTGTGTCGGTCACTACCACCGTTGTATCGGTTGTTGTAGTTTTTTCGCTTTTTTTCTCACCACCACATGAAGCTATTACAGCTCCTAAAACGACTAACGATAAAATTGATTTTACTAATTTCATAAGTATATATTTTTAATTTATAAAGGTAAAGTTAATGAAAATAATTATTTTGTCTAAATCATTTAACAAACTATTAGACAAAATAAATACTAAAAATCCTAGATTAGGGTCTTAAAGGAGAAAAAAATGATTTGGTATAAAACAAATCAAAAAAGTATCACAATTTCTTTTAAACAATCAAAAAATGAAGGCTAAAAAAGCGGCTTGTTACTTGATATAGTGGAAAAAGGAGTACTCTTATGTTATTGGTCAAACGGTTGCCATTAATAGATAATACCTTAACTTGAGGTAATTAATAAGAAACAAAAGTGGTAAAATCATGTCCTCACTGCCTAACGAAAGAATAAAAAAAAGCGTTGATATCAAACGGAAGTTACTCTTTTTGTTGGCTGTGAAACACAACCTTACAAAAGCAATTTGAAAACCAAGAATCTCAACAATTATCAACAAAAAAGGAGGCCTTTTTACAGACCTCCAGTTTCTGATTTTGATTTACTGCCATTATCAACCTTAACATTGCTGTTTTGCTGCTTATTGAATTCCTTACGGTAACTCAAGCAATTAATCGAAATCATACTCAAAGATACAAATTTCAGCTCTATAATGTGTTGTTATTGATGTGTTTAACACTTTTTTAACGTAGCGACGATGGAAAGTCGCAAAGATTGCTAGCTACCCTATTATAAGTAGTTAGCATGGTCTTTAAAAGAGCAAAAGGTTACTGCAATTCTTTGAAATACTGCAAAAGTATTTTATCGTTTTCTCGTGTTGGGGTAAAAATCTCTAAGATACTTGGCTTATCGTTTTGCGCATATAGACTATCGAGTGCTTTTGTTAGAGAGGTTTCGTCACTGGCAGTCATATAATCAAATTGATACATTGCTGCTAAATGTTCGGCAGTCAAACAATGTGAGGTTTCAAAAAAGGTATTGAAGACGGGTGTTTCTGTGTGGCCTGGAAGGATTCTAAAAATGCCCCCTCCGCCATTATTGATTAGAATAATCTTGAAATTCTTAGGAATGTAGTTATTCCATAAGGCGTTGCTGTCATATAGGAAACTAATATCACCAGTTACCAAAGTAGTTTGTTTTTTCCCTCGCACTGCTGCACCTATAGCGGTCGAGGTGCTACCGTCGATGCCGCTTGTGCCTCTATTGCAAAATACGGCAATGGAGTGATCAATGGCAAATAGTTGGGCATAACGAATGGCGGAACTATTGCTAATTTGCAATTGCGAATGTTTTGGCAGCTTGGCTATTATTTTCTCAAATGCTTTGAAATCAGAAAAAGGAATTTTGGCTAAGTATTTGGCATGTTTTCCCTGTCTTACTGCTTTTATACTTTGCATGCTAGAATTATAATCGCTTTCCACTTGTTTTGCAAAAGGCAAAAACTGTGAAAAAAACTGACTGGGTGTTGCGTGAAAATGTTTGGTTAAAATGCCAAACGTGTCATAAGCCCTGAGTTCATCAATATGCCAATGGTGTCTTGGTTTGTATTTTCTAAGAAAGGCTTTTACCCTCTTGGAGACAATCATTCCTCCAAAAGTGATTAAAATTCGTGGCTGTAATTTCAACAATTCGGCTTGAGAGAAAGGAGTAATTAAGGCATCGATGTTGTTGATAAAAGACGGATGCTGCAAGTTAGAGGTTGCTTCTGTCATGACGACCACTGATGGATAGGACGCTAGTTGATCAATCCATTTTTGTTCAATGGAATTGGGAGGACATTCCCCTACCAAGACCAGTATTTTTTTGCTGTGGTTCCATAAAGTCGTAAACGCTATGATATCATCCACGCTAACCATGCGGTATATTTTGAATAAACTGGTAATGTTAATATCGACCGACAATTTATTGACCGTTTCGTATAAGGGTTCTTCAAATGGGGCATTGATATGAATAGGTCCTTTTCGTGCTATGGCAACATGGATGGCTTCGTTGATGTAAACGTCATTCTCTTCTGACTCATCTTGGGTCAAATTAACATTATACAAGGAATGATTAACAAACACGTTTTCCTGACGGATAGTTTGCCCATCGCCAATATCTATCTTATCGAAAGGTCTGTCGGCAGAAATCACTATTAATGGGATTTGGCTGTAAAAAGCCTCTGCAAAGGCAGGATAATAATTAAGTAAAGCCGAACCGGAGGTACAAACAACGGCCACTGGTTTTTGGGATTGTTGTGCTAATCCCAAGGCAAAAAAAGCGGCGCAACGTTCATCTGCGATGCTGTAACACCTAAAAGCAGGATTATTGGTAAAACCTATAGTCAAGGGCGCATTTCTAGAGCCCGGAGAAATTACTATATCAACTACCCCTTTAGCTTTACAAATCTCTATGATACTTTGCGCTAAGGGTATTTTAGGATAAATCATTTTTTATGTGCTTGTAAACAAAGATACAAACTAGAAAAGGTTTTTTCAACACTATGGAATAGTTTTCTTAAATTTGAAATCATTTATTTTTATGGAAATCAACATCAGACCCTATCAAATCAGCGACACGAATGCCATTCTTGCTATTATCAATCACACTATTATCAATTCTACTGCTCTGTATGACTATCATCCAAGGAGTTTGGAACAACAAATTGCCATTTTCGAAGAGAAGTTGTCAAAAAATTTCCCAATTATTGTAGCGACTTTACAAGACGAAGTTGTCGGTTTTGGATATTACAGTGAGTTTCGGTTACGGGAGGCCTATAAATTCACCGTTGAGCATTCTGTCTATGTTGCAACTACGCATATTGGTAAAGGAATTGGTAAAGCAATAATGCAACGTTTGATTGCGATAGCCCGAGAACAAAAAATACACACGATGGTTGGCGTTATTGATTCGGAAAATCAGAGCAGCGTGGAATTCCATGAGCGATTTGGTTTCAAAACAGTTGGCATCATTAAAGAATCTGGATACAAGTTTGACCGTTGGCTGCATTCTATTTTTATGCAGTTGGTACTTGATTAGTGCATGATAATTTTTTTGCTTATTCTAAGACTTTTGCCAAATGCCACAAAAAAAACCGGCAGATTGCGCTGTCGGTTTTCAGAACTATTTTTGGGAAAACTACATTAATCTATTTCAATACCGGTCTGTTCTAAAATAGCCAAAAGATAAATACTCTGGTTGACATCATATTTTTCTACGCCGCTTAAATACCATTTTTGAATAATATCAATTTGATATCCGTTGTAGCCATCTGAACTAATGCTCATTCCTAGCATGCCTGCCAAAAGGAAATCTTCAAGAACCTTATTGGTCACAATCAGTTGTGGAATACCATAACTGATTTTCCCGTTGAGTTTTTCATATTCGTCCCTAGCCTGTTTAAAACCGAAACTAAAGGCTTCGCTTTGTTTCTCCAGCTCTTTCATATAGGGGTTCAAACCGCAGGAATATCCCTCTAAATAATCGTGTCTATAAACGGGGTCAAATATATTTTTCATAATAATGGCTCTTCTGGTATTTGCTATTTTTTTTCAAATCTATTAACATTCATCGAACTACAATTGAAAAATCGTTAAAAGGAAAAAAAACTCTTTAAACCACTCCAGCAGTGACGTTCGTCGATAAAAAAAGCGCCAACCACACTTTTAGGCATCATTTCTCTTTGATTTAAAATAAAAAAACCTGAAGAAAATTCTTCAGGTTTTTGATATTTTTCAATAAAGAGGCAGCTGTT
Source organism: Flavobacterium sp. (assembly GCA_044377655.1). Lineage (GTDB taxonomy): Bacteria > Bacteroidota > Bacteroidia > Flavobacteriales > Flavobacteriaceae > Flavobacterium. The sequence goes on along the minus strand of JBILYQ010000033.1, from coordinate 7,325 downwards.
ATTTGCTATTGATCCAATTGATAATTTCGGGATCCGTTGGCAATACTCGTGGCGACAGCACTTTTTCCAATTCGCCATTTTCATTGATTAGAAATTTTTGGAAATTCCATTCTACATCGCTGTCTTGCAATCCGTTTTTGCTTTTTTGTGTCAAAAATTCATATATGGGCGCTATGTCTTTACCTTTAACAGATATCTTGGCCATCATTGGAAAAGTTACGCCAAAATTCTTTTGGCAAAAAGTAGCAATTTCTTTATTGCTTCCTGGTTCTTGCGAGCCAAAATTATTGGCTGGGAACCCAATAATAACAAAATTCTTATCGTTGTATTTTTCGTAGATGGACTCTAAATCTTTGTACTGTGGCGTCAATCCACATTCGGAAGCGGTGTTGACAATTAAAATGTTCTTGCCTTTTAAAGTGGCAAAGTCAAAGTCATTACCCGAAAGGTCTTTTACTTTAAACTGATAAATGGTTTCTTTATTCATTAGGGGTTTTTTTTCTGTATTATTAGTTGCGATTCTTTCTGATTGCGCTTGGTTTTGACAAGATACCATCATCAAGATTGCTCCAAAAAACAAGGTTGCTTTTTTCATAAACATTATTTTATATGCAAGTAAAATTAAACAAAAACATTAACCTAAATGAAATACAATTATTAAAGTTTTATTAATGTTTTTTAATATTCATTTATATACTTTACTTAAAATTTAGAAGAAGTGTAATTTCATAAAAAGAGGTTCAACAATGACGTTGAACCTCTTTTTATGAAATTATAAAATGAATTACTTCTTCAACACTTTTTTGTATTTGTAATAGGCAAATCCAGCTAAAACCGCAACAAAAGCCAAGGAATAATAAAAAAAAACTGGTGTTACCACTTTATCTCCGCTGGCATAAGAATGCAAACCTGTTAGGTAAAAATTAACTCCAAAATAGGTCATCATGATGGAATAAAAGGCTAAAACACTCATTAAATTATAGATCCATTTTCCTCTCAATGCAGGAACAAATCGCGCGTGGATAACAAATGCATAAATCATAATACTGATTAAAGCCCAAGTTTCTTTTGGATCCCAACCCCAATACCTACCCCAACTTTCATTAGCCCATTGACCGCCAAGGAAATTCCCAATGGTCAACATGACCAAGCCAATAGTCAATGCCATTTCATTGATATAAGTTATTTCTTGAATGTGCAATTCCATTTTCACTTTGTTTTTTTCATTCACAAAAAGCATTAGAATTAAAGATACCAATCCTAAAACCATCGCTAAAGTAAACGGTCCATAACTAGCCACAATAACCGCAACGTGAATCATCAACCAATAGGAATTTAATACAGGTTGCAAATTGGCAATAGCAGGATCCATCCAATTCCAATGTGCAATCATCAAAATCATTGAGGCAACAAAAGTACCGGAAGCAATAGTCAATTTAGATTTTCTATCGAATGCCAAGGTGAAAAACATAGTTGCCCAAGCAACGTAAATCATGCTTTCATAGGCATCGCTCCAAGGCGCATGTCCAGAAATATACCAACGGGCAATTAATCCCAATGTATGCAATCCGAAAAGCAAACCTATTGTAATGTGAAAACCATTCAATACCGTTCGAATAGCTTTACTTTCAAAAAAGATATTTACAATGACCAATGTTAACATCAAGCAGCCAAAAGTCATATAGAGCCAAAACAGGTTTTTGAAAATATCGTACTTGTTATATAAAATCTCCGAAGAAATTTTCTCTTCGCTAGGTCTGACGGCGCTTCCGTATGTTTTTTGGAATTTTTCAAGTCCTAAAAGCATCGTGTTAGCCAAGGTGTAATCTTTATCTATAGAAGCATTTTTAAGTGCCTCTAAATAATAAGGAAAAGCATTTTTGATGGTATCCAAAACCGTTCCCGTGGGTTGATTCAATTCCAGATTGGAAACCCATTTGTTATTTTTATCATTTGGAACAGGAAAAATTTTGACAATGCTTCCAAATAATGCTGCATTAATCAGATTGACTTTTTTGTCGGTTTCGATAAAATCCTTTTGGAATTGGCTTGGCACTTGTGTTTTATAGGCTTCATCCAAATAAGGAGACAATTTATAATTGCCTTTATCATCAAAAAATCTTTTGAAAGCTATATATTTTTCATCCTGATTTGCTCCGATTATTTTTCTGATGCTATCGTTCCCTTTTTTAATATAGATTAAAGGAACTTCAATCCAAGCAAAAGGAAATTGTTTCATTGACAAAAATACCTGATCGGAATTCAAGTCATTGAATTTGTCGTTTTTGCTAACTTTTCGCAACAGTTCTGACGAAAAAGTGTTGATGGGTTTCATCCTTCCACCATCATCTTGAATGATTAATCTACCAAACTTTTCGGCTTGCAGTGTGGGAACTTTATACTTTTCAATAGAATCCAGGAAGTTGATTTTCGGATTGTGATTCTCATGTTTTTGTGCAAAACCAGTAAAGGACAAAAACAAAACCAATACCATAATAAGTTTTGCTTTTTTAGATTTCACGTTTTCTAACTTTCTTTTAATATCAGCAAACCGAGAATGTTTTGTAAATAAAATGGCCATCATGGCAAAAAACAGCATGAAATAACCAATATAAGTAACCAATGTTCCCCAAAAATCATGGTTTACAGAAAGTACCGTTCCTTTTTCATCTGGACTAAAGGAGGCTTGAAAAAAGCGAAAACCCCGATGGTCAAGAATATTGTTCATATAAATGTGAGCCTCGAAATTTTTGGAAGCATCCAAAACCGTCACTTTACTTTCATATGACGAATAGCTTTTCTCTGTTCCAGGATATTTTTTGGCAATGAAATCATTTAATTTAATTTTGAATGGCAATTCATAGACTTTACTTCCAAAAAACAAAGTGTATTCCAACTTGCCGATCTTCACAACTTGTGGTTCGCCCATTTTCCCTTTGGAGCCAACCAATGTAACTTCTTTTTCTTGTCCTTCCGATCTGATGGAAAGCGTCAAGGCATCATCGCCTTTTTTATTAGCATAATCGCCGCTTGATGTGTAGGCTTTTATTCCTTTTTTAGGCATATCGGGAATTACAAATTGCGCACCGCCAAGATTATATAGCGATCGAAACATTAACGGCTGAACCGAATCTTTGGCAACTCTGCCTTGGAATTTATCGGCCATTCTCATGAACATCCCTTCAAAAGGTGCGGATAGCGTGTTGGCTTTAGTATCAATGTTTATGGCCCCTTTGGTTGGTTTATTCAAAGCAAACAAAATGTTGTGGATGTTTTGCACTTCGCCGTTTTTGAGCATGTGTTCATGTCTTGTTCCATCACCAGATTCTACTAGCTTCAAATAAACGTCGCCGTCTTTGGTTTCCTTTATAGTTTCTTTAGCATCCATGACAAAACCCTTGTAATTGATTTCAAAAGGTATTTCATCAAATTGTTCGTTGATAGAGAAATCATTGTTAGTAGCTTGCGAAAGCAACAAAGGCTTTTCTATGACACGTCGCTTCATTTGACCTTTATATTCTCCATCAACAAAAAATGTCAAATAGCTCTTGTCTGAGAAAAATTGGTTTGAACTTTCGCCTTCTCTAATTGGCATCATGCCTTCATAACTAATATATCGAGTTATTCCCGCACCAACAAGGATGAATATAAAAGATAAGTGCAACAATAAAGTGGCCCATTTTTCTTTTTTTAAGAGTTGATATCGTTTAATGTTTCCAATAAAATTAATCACAAAAAAAACATGGATAGCTTCAAACCACCATGCGTTGTATATTATTATTCGAGCCGTGTCAGTGTTGTATTCGCTCTCAATAAAAGTTCCAATTGCCATTGAAGTAGCATAGCTCAGAAATAAAATTGCCATTAAGCGGGTGGAGAACAAAAAGGAAAGTATTCTTTTTTCCATGAGTTTTGGAATTATTTTTTTTTAAGTGGTACAAAAATAGTTTAAATAAGTCTATTTTTCATTCCTTATTCAAAGGATTTAAGTCTTTTTTAAGAGATGTCTAAAACTTTAAATTTTAATAATAAATGAAAAATATTTTCAATAATTTAGCGCCATGATTTCAATTGCAATTATTGGTTCCGGAAACGTGGCACAACATTTAATTCAAGCTTTTTCCAAGAACCTTGAAATTGAATTGGTTCAAGTATTTTCTAGAAGAAAAGAATCGGTTTCCCATCTACTATCGTCTGATAAAATTACGACAGATTTAATGGATTTAAAAAATGCAGATATCTACATTATTGCCGTTTCAGACAATGCTGTTTGTGAGGTTTCTTCTCGTTTGGTTTTTGAAAATAAATTGGTCGTTCACACCTCGGGAAGTGTTGCCTTGACTGACTTAGACAACAGAAACAGAAAAGGAGTTTTCTATCCTTTACAAACTTTTTCTAAAAACAAAGCAATCGATTTTAAACAAATACCAATCTGTTTGGAAAGTCAGAATGAGGACGACTACAAATTATTAGAAACAGTGGCAAAATCCATTTCCGATCATGTGCATGCCATCAATTCTGAACAGCGGAAGGCCTTGCATGTTTCGGCCGTTTTTGTGAGCAATTTTGTTAATCATCTGTATCAAATAGGCAATGCCATTTGCGAAGAACACCATGTTCCGTTTGCTATTTTGAAACCATTAATACAAGAAACGGCTAATAAAATTGTGACGCTTTCGCCCAATGAAGCTCAGACTGGTCCGGCAAAGCGAAAAGACACGACAACTATTCAATCGCATTTGAATTTTTTATCCGATGAAAATCAAAAGGATATATACCAATTACTAACAAAATCTATTATTGATAATGGCAAAAAGCTATAAAGAAATTTTAAAACACATAACCACTTTTATTTTAGACGTTGATGGCGTTTTAACCGATAGTTCCGTTCATATTTCTCCCACTGGAGAAATGCTTCGAATCATGAACATAAGAGATGGTTTTGCTATGAAGGCGGCCATTGAAAGTGGTTACAATGTTTGCGTCATCTCTGGTGGCAACAATGAAGGAGTACGAATTAGGTTAAGAAATCTTGGGCTTACAGATATTCATTTGGGCTCGCCAGACAAAGTAGCCACATTCAAAGAGTATGTTGAATTGTACAATATAAATCCCGAACAGGTTTTGTATATGGGCGATGATATTCCAGACTTCCATGTAATGCAATTAGTAGGTTTGCCAACTTGTCCGCAAGATGCAAGTCCAGAAATAAAAGTGATATCAAAATACATTTCCCATAAAGATGGCGGGAAAGGCGCTGTTAGAGAAGTTATTGAACAAGTGATGAAAGTGCAAGGCAAATGGCATTTGTATTATAACGGAAAGCACGACTAAAAAATGAAATACCTTAAACTCGTTAGATACCAAAATCTTTTATTGCTTGCATTGATGCAACTTATCTTTCGCTTTGGCTTTTTAAAATTCCAGAATATACCGTTGTCATTGGCAGATTGGCAGTATGCGTTGTTAATTATATCAACAGTTCTTTTGGCGGCTGGTGGCTATATTATCAATGATATTTTTGATCAAGCGACAGACAATGAAAACAAACCCAAAAAAGCTATTATTGGCAAAAGCATTGCAGAAACAACCGCCTACAATTTTTACATTGGATTGAACATTATTGGAGTTGGGATTGGATTTTATTTGTCAAATATCATCCAAAAACCGGGTTTCGCCGCTGTTTTTATATTAATATCCGCCACTTTATACATATATGCTTCAGGTTTGAAGCAAATGCTTCTTGTTGGCAATCTCGTCGTAGCTTTACTTTTGGCGTTTAGTGTATTGCTTATCGGTGTTTTCGATCTTTATCCAGCTATCAACGAAGGAAATCAAGCCATAATGGGGGTTTTATTTAAGATACTGTTGGACTATGCCATTTTTGCTTTCATAATCAATTTCATTCGCGAAATTGTAAAAGACATGGAAGATGTCAATGGCGACTATAATCAAGGGATGAATACCTTGCCGATTGCTATTGGTGTAAGCAGAACGGCAAAAATAGTTTTTACATTAGGAATAATAGCTGTATTTCTTGTATTGAATTATATCAACTCCTATTTAATGGAATTTGGTTTATATTATGCAACTATCTATGTATTAGTATTGGTTTTGGCACCCTTACTCTTTTTTGTATTGAAAGTTTGGACAGCCAAAACAAAAAAGGATTTTCATTTTTTAAGCACCCTTTTAAAATGGGTTATTTTCTTTGGCATACTCTCCATTTTCGCAATTACACTAAACATCCAATTCAATGCTTAATCCAAAACTAAAAAATTATAAAATCATTTTGGCCTCTGGTTCACCAAGAAGACAACAATTCTTGAAAGACTTAGATTTGGAATTTGAAATACGGTTGAAAGAAATTGAAGAAGTATATCCCGATAATTTGAAAGGAGTGGCAATTACTAACTACTTAGCCGAACTCAAAGCAAAAGCATTTGAAGGAGAAATTAAGCCTAATGAAATTTTAATCACAAGCGATACCATTGTTTGGCTAAATGAAAAAGCATTGGGTAAACCAAAAGACTATGATGATGCTTTCCAAATTTTAACATCTTTATCCAATCAAACCCATGAGGTAATTACTTCTGTATGTTTCAAAACAGATCAAAAGACAGATACCCTTTTTGACATCACAAAAGTTACTTTTGGAACTTTAAGCGAGGCTCAAATAAAGTACTATCTTGACAAGTACAAACCCTTTGATAAAGCCGGTGCATATGGAATTCAAGAATGGATTGGATTAGTTGGCATTTCAAAAATTGAAGGTTCGTACACCAATGTAGTTGGACTTCCTACAAATTTAGTCTATTTTTATTTAAACCAATTTTAAGAGACATACCCTTTTTAATTGCTAATTTAACACTTTTCAATCTACAAATTAATAACTAAGTAAAACCTTTTAAATTCATTTTAAAATAAAAAATAACCAAATTACCTATGTATTTAAATTAAATTTAATACATTTACTACACTATTTCCAACCACTTATTTCTCGAAATAAATACCACAATGTAAATGTTTCTTTTAAATTGGAAAGCATGAAAAAGTTATTATATTTTGTCTATGGATTAGTTTTATTGTTGTGCCAAACAACTCATTCACAAGTGCTTTTGGATACTATATCTGAAAGCAGTGAAAAAAAAGTATCACCAAAAATTGTAGAAGCAGCAGTTGAAACTCCTGAATTCAATGGAGTGGTTCGTTATTATTATTACCCCAATCTAGACGCCTATTTTGATATGAGAACATCAAAATACATTTTTAAAGAAGATGGAGCATGGGTAAAAAAGAATACTATTGCCCCAAATTATCGTGGC
>JBILYQ010000231.1:0-3977 GCA_044377655.1 Flavobacterium sp. | reverse complement strand
TAGGAAAACAATTAATCGATGTGGTTTCACATGAGTTTTTTCATATCGTAACCCCATTAAGTATTCATTCAAAAGAAATTCATTTCTTTGACTTCAACAAACCTAAAATGTCAAAACACCTTTGGCTATACGAAGGCGTTACAGAATATTTTGCAAACCTTTTCCAAATCAACCAAGGATTAATTTCTGAAGACGAATTCTATAAAAGAATGCTTGGAAAGATTGAAGGTGCAAAAAGAATGAACGACACCATGTCTTTTACAGAAATGAGCGCAAACGTTTTAACAGAACCCTACAAAGCGCAATACTTGAATGTTTACGAAAAAGGGGCATTAATTGGTATGTGCATAGATATTATTATCCGTGAACAAAGCAATGGCGAAAAAGGCATATTAGACTTAATTAAAAAACTAGCTGCAGAATACGGATCAGAGAAACCTTTTGATGACGAAGCGTTATTTAACAAAATAGTACAGTTGACCTACCCAGAACTAGGAACCTTTTTAACAACACATGTATCAGGCACAACGCCAATACCTTACGACAGCTATTTTGCAAAAGTGGGCGTAAATAAAGGCAAAATACAAGTGGCAACCAATCCTTTCTTAAAAGGACAATCGCCTTATGTAACCATTAATCCAAGTACCAAAGAAATTGTAGTAATTCCAGAAATGGAATTAAATGAATTCATGACCTCTCTTGGTATAAAAGGTGGCGATATTATCGTGGCGATAAATGGAAAAAACTATAATTTAGACAATATCTATGAAATGATTATGGAAACACAAAACTGGAAAACAGACGATGCTATTTCTATAAAAATCAAACGCAACGATAAAGAAGAAACCATCAATGGCAAAGTAAAACTCTCTTTCGAGGAAAAAGAAGGCTATCAAGCAAACGATACTTCAAAAACAAAACTTAATCAAGCTTGGTTAAAAGGATAATGTTTTAGACAAAACCACTTTTATAAATCCTCAATTTGCATTGCAAATTGAGGATTTTTTGTATTATTGCCGAAAATAAACAATCATGCGAAAAACAATACTAGCATTCGTATCAGCTACGCTTTTACTTTCATGTGCTGAAGAAAAAAAATCAGAAAAAAACTTTGTCCTTACTGGAAATATAAAAGGATTGCAAAAAGGAACTTTATACATCCAAAGAGTTGTAGATACCGCTTTACTGGCAATAGACACTATTGTGATTAACGGAAACTCACAGTTTATCAGCGATTTTGATTTAAAATCTCCCGAAATGCTCTACCTTTTTTTAGATCGTGGCGTATCCAATTCGTTAGACAATAACATCCCCTTTTTTGCTGAGCCGGGCAAAATGACTCTGGAAACATCCTTAGATTTCTTTACCGCAGATGTAAAAATAACAGGGTCCAAAAACCAAGCGCTTTATGATGACTATCGCAAAGTAGTGTCTCGCTTTATTGACCAAGATTTAGATTTGGTAGAAGCAAAATTCAAAGCTTACAAGGAAAATAACACCGCAGAGCTTGAAAAAATACAAACTAAGCAAGATGCTATCCTGAAAAGAAAATACTTATATACCACCAATTTTGCTGTAAACAACGGAAAGTATGAAGTGGCACCTTATGTGACTTTAGCAGAGATATATGACATCAACATGAAGTATTTGGACACCATCCAAAAAACAATGTCGCCAAAAGTAGCAAAATCTATGTATGGCAAAAAACTAAATGACTTCATTGTTGAAAGAAAAAAACAAGAGTAAAGCTAACTTGTGACAAGTCCTAAATAAACCATCACTAAAAAGTGATGGTTTTACTACTGAGCCGGCGGAGGGACTCGAACCCACGACCTGCTGATTACAAATCAGCTGCTCTAGCCAACTGAGCTACGCTGGCAATTCAATACGAGTGCAAATATAATAGTGAATTTTAATAATCCAAAATATTTCGACACTTTTTTATTGATTTTTTTGCTTACAATGCGTTGATTTTATCAACCAATTGATTAGCAGTTTGTTCTAATTCTATGTTGATTTGTTTGAAATGTGCTTTCTTATTTTCAACTTTCTTGTCGTTTACTTTTGCAATCAAGGTATCGAAAGACGCAATAGCTTCGTCGATAACTGCATTAGTAGAATCTGTTGGTTTTCCTGTAGTAGACATTTCATAAAGGTAAACTGCTTCAATAATATCTCCTAATACGAAGTTGATGTCTTTCTTTAAATTCTTAACACTTGCCATTTTCTTGTAATTTTAAAATTCCGTGCAAAATTACATTAAAACTTTAGAATATCGACTAAGAAATATAAATTTCTAGAACAGATGCTTTTCCATAAAGTACAAATTCGCTCATACAGGCCGGAATTAATAGAGTATCTCCCATTTTGTATTGATAAATAACTCCATCATAAACAATTTCAAAACTCCCTTCCACACACATAAATACTGTAAATGAAAGTGGGTCTTTGCAAATCTTCATATCACCGTCTAGCGAAATGAAGTTAGTAGTAAAATAACGACAATCAACAATTTCGTTAGAAACATTCTTCTGTTTTTTATAGTCTTTCTTGGAGTTAACCTTATTATAATTGATGGCATCCAATGCTAAATCAACATGTAATTTTCTCCTTTTCCCATTGGAATCTAGTCTGTCATAATCATAAATACGATAGGTAATATCTGATGTTTGCTGAATTTCGGCTACAACAATACCGCCACCAATGGCATGAATAGTACCCGTTTCCAAAAAGAAAGCATCGCCTTGAATCACCTTGTTTGAATCCAAAATAGTCAAAAGGGTTTTGTCTTGAAGGTGTTTCAAATATTCTTCTGGGGAGGATTTCTCTTTGAAACCAATAATCAATCTTGCGTTTTCGTCGGCTTGCATGACATACCACATTTCGGTTTTCCCAAATGAATTGTGCCGTTTCATTGCCAATTGATCATTGGGATGCAACTGAATAGACAAATCCTCTTTGGCATCAATAAATTTAAAAAGTAAAGGGAATTGCTTGCCAAATTGCTCGTAAACCTTAGTCCCAAGAATATCTTGTGGAAACTGAGCAATTAAATCGTTTAGAGACATTCCTTTAAAAGGCCCGTTATTTATAATACTAATGCTGTTTTTAACTGTGGAAATCTCCCAGCTTTCGCCAATGCTATCCGAGGTGACAGACTTGTTTAAATAGGTATTGAGTTTGGTTCCGCCCCAAATTCTCTCTTTAAATATTGGATCAAAAGTCAACGGATATAGTGATGAACTCATGTTTTTTTGTTTGCAAAGGGCAAAAATACAAAAAAGAAAGGCTTTTATGGAGTCTTCAAATGCTTATGCTAACTTTTTTAAACATTCATAGGCTTTTTTGATATGAATTTTGCCAGACATACTGTTGTACACCATCAAAATTACTCCATTTTCATCCGCAACATAGGTGACTCTACCGGGAATTAAACCCAACAAATCATTTGGAACACCAAACAAACTTCTGAGTTTTCTATTCTCGTCCGACAAAAGCAGAAAAGGCAACCGATACTTTTCCGTAAACTGTTGATGTGCTTTAACGCTATCACTACTGATACCGATAACTGTAGCTCCCAAAGCCTTGAAATCTTCGTATTGATCTCTAAAACTGCAGGCTTGTTCCGTGCAAACTTTGGTATCGTCTTTGGGATAAAAATAAATTACCACGGGTTGTTTTCCAACAATAGATTGGCTATCAAAAGGAGTTCCGTCAGCAGCTATTGCTTTAAAATTTGGGATGCTATCGCCTACTTGAAGTGCCATTTATTCTCCTTTATAAGTTACAAAATTGCGAGGTGTTTCGTAAAGCACAACCTCTAAATCCAATTCTGGTTTGATTTTTTTTCGAAGTTTATTCCAAATAACCACCACAATATTTTCTGCGGTTGGGTTTAAATCTTGGAATTCTGGAACGTCAAGATTAAGGTTTTTGTGATCAAACTCTTTTTCAATATCATCCTTTATCATGTCTGT
>JBILYQ010000274.1:0-3238 GCA_044377655.1 Flavobacterium sp. | reverse complement strand
TTTGTCACACTGAGCTTGTCGAAGTGCTCTTAAAATAATGTCTTCGACAAGCTCAGACTGACATTTAGGTTCTAATTAATTTTAACTTGAAAAATGAATTTTAAGACACTATAGCTAATTACACCCAATGGGTTATTTTTTAATTTATTTATTGATGTATTTATCTGAAAAATCATCTTTTAAATCTACGCCTGATAGTTTTTTATATAACATTTCATCTATTAAATAGGCCAATTTCATGGATGCCAATTCATAAGACAAACCTTCACTCTGTATGTTTGAAATACAATTTCTTTTTTCATCTGTATTTCCTTTTTGTGGTTTATAAGTAATATAAGCACCCATACTTGTTGGAGAACTTAATCCAGGTCTTTCTCCTATTAAAATCAAAGCAATAGTTGAGTTTAGCATTTCTCCAATTTCATCTGAAATAGCAACTCTACCATATTTTACTATAATAATTGGTGATATGGTCTTAAATTTTAATTTTGGAATTAATTGTTCTATTAGTTTTATAGCATGAATATTTACCGCTTCAGCTGATAATCCATCTGCAATAATGATAGATAAAGTTATTGTTTTTTTAGGCCAATCTTTCAATTTTTGTATGCTTGTTTCATTAAGAAGCCTGCCGATATTAGGATTCTTAAGATAGTCAATTCTGCTACTTATTTGACTTTGAACTAAAATGCTATTGAAACCAATTTTTTTTGCGTCTTCAACTAAATTTAATATATCTAACTCAGTGTTTATCGCGTCTTTTGCAAGCGCATGTGCCATTCGAAAATCTAAAACCTTAGTAGTTGGTAATGAATTTCCAGATCTACCAAGTGCAATTCTTGCATTCGTGTAATTTTTTAAAATATGCCAATTGTCCAGCTCCATACATAAAATTATTTATTGATTAATTCTAATAATTTGTGTTGATTTTTAAAGGGTAAAAGCTCATTTTTATGATTCATTATCCCATTTTTGATTAACCATTCTTCAAATTCGGGTGCTGGTTTTAGTCCAAGAAGTTTTCTAATGTATAAAGCATCATGAAAGGAAGTACTTTGATAATTCAACATGATGTCATCTGCTCCAGGAATTCCCATTATAAAATTACATCCAGCGGTTCCCAAAAGTGTTAATAAAGTATCCATATCATCTTGGTCTGCTTCAGCATGATTTGTATAACAAATATCGCAACCCATTGGAAGCCCCATAATTTTAGCGCAAAAATGATCTTCAAGACCTGCTCTAATAATCTGTTTACCATCAAATAAATATTCCGGACCAATAAAGCCCACTACTGAATTTACTAAAAAAGGATTGAATTCACGCGCTACGGCATAGGATCGTGCTTCCAAAGTTTGTTGGTCAATTCCATGATTGGAGTTTGAAGAAAGCGAACTCCCTTGCCCTGTTTCGAAATACATTACATTATTTCCTATCGTGCCTCTAGATAATGATTGTGCCGCTTCATTAGCTTCTTTTAACATTGATAAATTGATTCCGAAACTTTTATTTGTTTTTTCGGTTCCACCAATGGATTGAAAAACTAAATCTACAGGAGCTCCTTTTTCAATAGACATTATTGTATTTGTGATGTGACTAAGAATACAAATCTGTGTCGGTATTTTAAATTGCTGTCTCATATCGTCCAGCATTTTTAATAAATTTATTTGTGTATTGATATTGTCAAATGCAGGATTGATACCTATGAGTGCATCACCACTTCCGTAAAAAAGGCCATCAACTACCGAGGCAAGTATTCCTTTAACATCATCTGTTGGATGATTGGGTTGAAGACGCGTCGATAAATGACCCTTTAATCCAACTGTGCTTCTAAATTTAGTGATTACTTCACATTTTGAACTTACAAGTATCAAATCTTGAAGGCTCATAATTTTAGAAACGGCAGCAGCAATTTCAGGAGTAATTGATTTTTGTATATGGGTTAATTCTTTTTTTTGAATAGTATTATCAAGTAAATAATTACGAAAATCACCTACTGTTAAATGTGAGATACTTTTAAAACTTTCCTTATCATGACTATCAAAAATTAATCGAGTAACTTCATCCGTTTCATAGGGAATTAAAGGTTCCTTTAAAAATTCACATAGAGGAATTTCAGACAGTGCCATTTGTGCTGCAACGCGTTCCTTATAAGATCCTGCAGCAATTCCTGCTAATAGATCTCCAGAACGAAGTGGTGTAGCTTTGGCCATTAATTCAGCTAGCGTATCGAAAATAAAAACATTATTATTTACCGTGTGTTTGTACATTGATTTGTTTATAAAGTCTAATTTGATACAATCGGGCCTTTTCCAATAATTATTTAGTTTTATAAAATATTTTAAAGAAGAGGTAACCTAAAGCTACTGTTCCAAAATAAAATAAAGCTAAAACAGGATTGAAATAAATCATCGTAATTATGGATAAAAAACCTATTAACAATGCTGTTATTGGAAGAATAGGATAAAAAGGCACAACAAACGGTCTTTTTAAATTAGGTTCCGTTTGTCGCAATTTTAGTAATGATATCATAGAAATAATATATAAAGTAAGTGCTCCAAAAACAGCTATAGTTATTATTTCGCCTGTTTTATTAGTAAACAAAGCTACAATTCCAAGAATCATATTTACGATAAGTGCATTTGAAGGGGTTGAAAATTTTGTATTTATTTTACCTAAAAATTTTGGCGCAAAATTTATTTTCCCAAGTTCCATAGTGGCTCTTCCTCCAGCAAGAATTAATCCATGAAATGAGGCTATAAGACCAAATAGCCCAACGCCAATAATTAATTGGTACATTAAACTATCTTTTGATACCGCCTTAGCCATTGCTAAAGGAAGAGGCGAGTCTGATAAACTTCCATCTGATTTGTATACAATTTCCTCCCAGCCACCTATGCCAATTGCAGCCACAAATACCATAACACATAATATAACTAGTGTTAGCATGGCACTTCCAAATCCTTTTGTGATATCTTTTTGGGGATTTACAGTTTCTTCTGCAACATTAGCAATACCCTCAATACCAAGAAAAAACCAAATAGCAAAAGGAATAGCAGCAAAAATTCCCTCCCAACCATTTATACTTGCATTTTTTGTGAAGTTATCTGCGGAAAAATATGGGATTGTTACTCCAAAAAAAAGCAATAACTCAGCAACAGCAAGTATGGTAATAAAAAGTTCAAAAGTGGCTGCTATTTTTACACCCAATACATTTAGTGTTGTAAATAATAAGTAA
>JBILYQ010000032.1:0-11759 GCA_044377655.1 Flavobacterium sp. | reverse complement strand
AAACTAATCCCAATCCAACCGGACCAAGATAAACGGCAACAAATTTGGAACTGACAACACTTATCAGCATCCTAAAAACCTGCATCATTCCAAAAACTCCAGTAGCTTTTAAAATGGAACGATACGATTTACTATTTTGTTGACTCATCTTTTTTTATTGCTGAAAATTAATCAATTACACATCCTATTTTTAGATATTGCTTCTTAAAACTTTCAACCCATGTAAGCCAATCTTGAGCTAAAACTCTTTGTTCAGTATCGTAGTTTAAAACCTTCACTATTTCTTCTTTGTCAATGTCTTTGGGCAATGAATTTATAACATCAAATTGATTATTCATCCATGCTTCATTCATAATTTTATTAAAAACAAACATATCTACATTTCCCTCAAACGATTCTTTATTTTGATTGGTTGCAGAAGACATGAATCCTGTTTTAAGAATTTCCTCTTTGTACTGTGCAAACTTAATTTTATTTCCTTGTTGTTTATAAATCTTAACCGCATTATAAATTTGTAATCCTTCGTCTATATTGTTTTTATGATTTTCCCATAATTTGACAAAATAATGTTTATTAAAAATCATACCCGCAACAGCATATATGGTGTAATAGGCTAAATGTTTTTCATTAGTATTGATTTTCAAAAAACGCAATATTTTTCTAATTTTAAATCTATCAAACTTGTAAAAAATAAAATAATATAATGCTGGGATGATTGTATAAAGCTTTGGTTTTAATAGCACAAAATTTGTTTTCAGAACTGTTTCTTTATTTTGATTTATTATTGGATTTCCAATCCAGTACAACTTTGCAAGTACAATGCTATTTTGTGTAATTTCAACATCACTATTATCTAAATCAATAGCTTCAGTAAACCAAGTATCGTCTTCTATTAAAATAAAATTTTCTGAAGCTTCCTTTGCCGCTTTAATCCATAAATCTATTGGGATTAGATAATTTTTTGGGCGAATTTCATCAAGGATAAATTGCTGTTTCTCTTCGTAAAAATGAGATTTTTTAATAATAACATTAGGATATTTTAATACAATTTTATCTAAATAAACTTGAGGCGTCCCATCATCTAATATTGTAACTTTTCCATTACCTAATTTTACATGTTGTTCTATTGAGAACAAACATCTATCAAGATAATAAGGTCTATTAAACGATTTTATTAGTATATCCATAAATTTAAGTAATCATACGATTTTGAATAATTTTTTCTTATTTGAGAATTTAAATTATAGATTTCTAATTACCCTTGCAGGATTTCCGGCGGCAATCACATTTTCAGGAATATTATTGGTCACCACAGCACTATGTCCAATCACTGAATTTTTGCCAATAGTTACACCCTTTAAAATAGTAACATTATCGCCAATAAAAACATTTTCTTCTATCAAAACCGCTGCTGATTTTGGTTCACCATTATGCCTCTCGGTAATTGCTAATTCGTGACCATCATTATCAATAATGGAACAATTAATTCCAATCAACACATTTTTTTGAATAGTTATTTTTGAAAAAGCAACAGCAGAAAAGGCATTGTTTATAGATACATTTTCATCTATGAATATTTCACTTTCCTTATTTCTAGTTTCTAAATAGCAATAATGAGAATAGTAATTTGGTGAAGCAACCACACCTATTTGGACATTTTTTCCAAAAGATATTTTACCTTTTCCTTTCATTAATAATGGATGAAATAAATTTGGTTTGCCCATAATTGTAGCACAATCAGAAAGTAATTGATACTTCCAAATGCGAAACTTGACAACAAAGAAATCCAATAGTTTCATTTAATATCGATTTAAAATTTTAATTACAAAATCCACCTCATCATTTGTCATTACTGGGCTTATTGGCAAACTTATCGCCTCATTATGGATTTTTTCTGTAATGGGATATGACATGGCATTCCATTGGGCAAACGCTTTTTGCTGGTGCGGAGCAATGGGATAATGTATCAATGTTTCAATAGCGTTTTGCTTCAAATAGTCCTGCAAATGGTTTTGATTATTCGTTCGAATGACATACAAATGAAATACATGATTATTGGTTTCATCCCATAAAGGCAATGTGATTTTGTCATTCTTAATTTCAGATAAATACCTTTTTGAAATGGCGCAACGCTGTTCATTATCTCTATCCAAATGAGGCAATTTCACATTCAAAAAAGCCGCTTGCAGTTCGTCCAAACGAGAATTTATACCAATGTATTCATTGTGGTATTTCTGAGAAGAACCATAATTACGTAAAGAATAAAGTACTTTAGCCAAAGTATCATCATTTGTGGTAATGGCACCAGCATCTCCAAGTGCACCAAGGTTTTTTCCTGGATAAAAACTAAAAGCGCCCGCATTTGAAAGATTTCCTGCTTTGAAAGTTGTTGGTCTACTTTCGCTTTTTGACTTTAGACTTTCGACAAAATATGCTCCATGAGCTTGTGCTGCATCTTCAATAACCAATAGATTATGTTGTTTTGCAATAGCATTTATATTTTTCATTTCAGCCAATTGACCGTAAAGATGAACGGCTACAATGGCTTTCGTTTTCTTAGTAATTTTTTCTTCAATTAAATCAGGATTGATGTTATAGGTTTCCAATCTTGGCTCTACTAAAATCGGCACTAAATCGGCTTGAAGAATGGCTAAAATACTAGCAATATAGGTGTTGGCAGGAACAATAATTTCATCGCCTTTTTGTAATTTTCCGAGTTGAATATAGGCTTTGAAAATTAAAACTAAGGCATCTAAACCATTTCCAACGCCAATGCAATGTTTGGTTCCACAGTAGTCCGCAAAATCAGTTTCGAATGTTTTGACTTCATTACCAAGAACAAACCAACCTTTATCTAAAACTGATTTCATCTTTTGCTGAAATTGCTCTTGATATTGCACGTTAATTTTCTGTAAGTCGAGGAATTTTATCATAGCATAACATTCTCTAGAAGTTGGTAATTTGCCGTTTTTACTTCATAAAAATCCTGAACAGTGGTTATGGCTCCAAAACTTTCTTTCCAAAACAATAAACCTTTATTTATTTTCCTACTATTCTCCTCGTGTGAAATTCCAAAATCAAAGAAATTTTTAGCTGCAAATACTTCGGTAATTAAATGATGGTATAAATAATCTAGGCTTCCAAGTCCATTTTTCTGTTCATTACCCGAAATATATTGTGGATGCGCAACTAAATCGGTGATAAAAACCGTGGTTCCAGCCACAATTTTGTCTTCTTGATACACGTTAAAATGCCGAATATTTTCGGGGAAATTTTGTTGTAATTTTATAATTTCTTCCAACGAATGAACGGGTTTAACGTTGTGTTTCTTGTCCAAATTAGGAAGTAGAATTTCATTCCAAAACAAGTCAAAATTCAATTCTTCTTTAATGATTAAATTATTTTTTGGACCACGACGAATGCCTTGTTTTCTGGTCTTTGTGATGGCAAATGGTTTTGTCAAATCCAATACGGAAAGGCAATCTCTGCGAATTAATTTGGCTTGGGCCAAAAAAAGCGCATAGTCAATTTCTTCAGAGAAAAACGAATTATAAAATGATGGCAGTAGCTTAATTTGTAGAGTCTCGATATTATTGGAATGTAAAAATTCCAAAACCGATTGTACCACTTCTAATGCTTCTCCCAATCTGATTTGTTCTGAAAAAACAAAACCACCATAGGTCAATCCTTGATGTGAAAAAACAGTCGTTCCAATGCTATTCGCTGGTAAAACGGAAACTAATTTTTTACCTTCAAAAACCAATAATGAATGATCCTGAAACCTGTCGGAATGGTATTCCATAAAATCCCGATGAAACAAAAAGGTGGCGTTTTTGGCACTGCTTACAAAAGCATTCCAAAGGTCAATATCACTTGCTTGGTATTGTTGTATCGAGTAGTTTTTCACTTCCTTTTTTTAGACATGGGAAAATTAAACAATTAGTTGCAAATAACAATTAGTTATGCTAAAAATAAGAAAGTTTAGAAATAATGTTTATTTTTAAACTCAATAAGAATATTTGCTGTGAATTTAAAACGTTACTTTCTTGTTTTTATTTTATTTTGTTGCGCTCTCTGTCCCGTTTTTGGACAAGATGTGGCATTATACCAGCAATTCAATGGCAGGTTTGACTTTACTTTTATTGGCAACACCTTGAATCCTCAGGAAAACAGCTATCAAATTTCTCCAACAATTTATACCTCTGCAACCGCCGACCTGAATTTAGGACCCAACGACGAGATTGAAAAAGCATTTTTCTATTGGGCGGGTTCTGGAACGGGAGATTTTGAGGTCAAACTTAATGATAATATAGTGACGCCCGACAGGATATTTAGTCATCAAAGAAGCGTTTCTGGCCTTATTCTGGATTATTTCAGCGCTTTTAAAGAAGTTACCGATTTAGTGCAACAAACCGGAAATGGGCAATATACTGTATCGGAATTGGATGTCACTGATTTCATAGAACAGCATTTCATCAGAAGGACCAATTTTGCAGGTTGGGCAATTATAATTGTCTATAAAAACAATTCATTGCCTTTGAACCAACTCAATGTTTACGATGGTCTGCAAGCCATTCCGGATGAAGTTGCCATCACGCTCAATAGCCTAAATGTGATTGACGATGTAGGCGCAAAAATTGGCTTCTTGGCTTGGGAAGGCGATAGCAATATTGCTCAAAATGAAAGTCTCAACATTAATGGAAACCAACTCAGCAACTTGCCGCTAAACCCAGCGGACAATGCCTTTAACGGAACCAATACCTTCACGCAAAGTGATACTTTATACAACATGGATTTGGATGTTTACAATATCCAAGACAACATTCAAATAGGCGATGATTCTGCCTCAATTCAAATGACTTCGAATCAAGATTTTGTAATGATTAATGCCATCGTAACAAAATTAAACAGTCAATTGCCCGATGCTACTATTGTCATTGGCAATGTTCAGAAAGAATGCAACTCAAGAATAATAACTGTGGCATTTACCGTTTCTAATTTAAATTGCACTAATCCGCTTCCTCCAGGAACGCCTATTGCCATTTATGCTAATGGCGTTTTTATACAATATACCGAAACCATTGGGCCAATTCCTATTGACGGTTCTGTTTCGGATCAAATAACAATTGTTTTGTCTGATTCTATACCAAATGAGTTTGAATTGCTTTTTGTGGTCGATGATGCCGGAAATGGACAAGGAATAGTAACCGAAATTGTGGAAAACAATAACGATTTTACAACACAAATCACACTTTTGCTACAACCCGAATTTAACCCTTTGGATACTTTACTTTCTTGCAATGAAGGATTGGGCAAAGGCACTTTCGACTTCTCCAATTATGACGATTTGGTCAAAGTAAATCCTGAAGATACAGTCCGTTTTTTTGAAACTTCAGAAGATGCTGAAGCGGGAATTAATCCAATTTTCAATACCTCAAACTACATTACTTTTTCAACTCCAAAAGAACTATTTGTCAGAATAGAAAACGAGAATTGCTATAGTATAACCTCTTTTTTATTGACCACAGAAAACTGTCCTCCGACTGTTTATAATTTTGTATCGGCAAACAATGATACCGTCAACGATACCTTCTATATTAAAGGTTTGCGCAATATTTTTGTGAATTTTAATTTGGAAATTTATAATCGATGGGGAATTTTAATCTGGAAAGGAAACAACAACACCGAAGATTGGGATGGCTATGTAAAAAATGGAGTTAGCAGCCAACAGGCTACTGATGGAACTTATTTTTACATTTTAAACCTAAATGATATCGATTATCCAAATCCACTAACAGGATTTTTATTCATTAACCGCTAACAAATGGTTTCTTTTATGGTTTTTTCAATAGTTTTTCTCAAAAATAATATCTTAGTTTGCATTAAATAAAAAAACCTTGAAACAAATTACAAGCATTCAAAATCCTTTCATAAAATCTTTGGTCATTCTACAGGAAAAAGCCAAAGCCCGAAAACAATCTGGCACCTTTGTTATCGAAGGTATGAGGGAAATTGAATTAGCACTCAAAGGAAAGTATGTCCTTGAAACTATTCTCTTTTTACCAGAATTAATTGATCCCAATAGTATTTTAACGTTTGAAAAAAAAGGAATTGAAACCATAGAAATCAATAAAGAAATCTATCAAAAACTAGCCTACAGAGATACAACAGAAGGAATTATAGCCGTGGCCAAAACCAAATCTTTGCAATTATCTGATTTAAAATTGGGCAAAAACCCTTTAATTCTTGTGGTAGAAGCCATCGAAAAGCCAGGAAACCTGGGTGCCATGCTAAGAACTGCGGACGCAGCAAAAGTTGATGCGGTGATTATTGCCAATCCCAAAACCGATTTATACAACCCAAATGTGATTCGCTCCAGCGTGGGTTGCCTATTTACAAATCAAGTTGCAACAGGTACATCAAACGAGGTGATAACTTTCTTAAAGCAGCATAACATCACTATTTACAGCGCCACTTTACAAAATTCTACTTCCTATCATACTCAAGATTACATGATTCCAACAGCACTTGTTGTGGGAACAGAAGCCACAGGTTTGTCAGAAATTTGGAGAAGCGAAGCTACTCAAAACGTCATTATACCCATGCAAGGCGAAATTGACTCCATGAATGTATCCGTGGCTGCTGCCATATTGATTTTTGAAGCTAAAAGACAACGTGAATTTAAATAAGAATACTAAAAACCAAAATCAAATGAAAAAAATTTTCTCACACTCCATCGAACCAATCAATTTATCACTAGGCTTGTTGCTTCTCAGAATTATTATTGGTTTCCTAATGGCTTTTTACGGCTACGAAAAGCTACTTCATTTTAACGAAATGGCAGCCTCTGATTTCTGGGCAAAAAATATCTCTTTCCTAGGAATGACCGGAAAATTTCCTCTGGCCTTAACAGTCTTTGCTGAACTTTTCTGCAGTATTTTTTTAATATTGGGCTTATATACAAGACTCTCGCTCATTCCATTATTGTTTTGCATGGGATACATCATCGTTTCTGTTGTGAAATTCTCAGTAATCGATTCTGGAGACAATGGCATCGAAATTAACACGGCCTTCACTTATTTCATCATCTATGCTGTTCTCTTTCTTACTGGACCTGGAAAATTTAGTATTGACAATAAAATTTTGAAAAAATAAATCGGGGTTAGCCTATTTGCATATTCCAACTTTTTTTGCTATTTTTAAGAATTGAATTTTGCGGCTATGATTGAAATAGATATTGAAGAAGAAAATAAGGCAATTGCCCGAGAATATAAAGAATTACTGAGAATAAGTTACCAAACACTCTCCGATTCCGACAAAAAATTAATCCGAAAAGCATTTGATGTTGCCGTTGATGCTCACAAAGACCAACGACGAAAATCTGGCGAAGCCTATATCTTCCATCCTATTGGTGTTGCAAAAATTGTTGCCTCCGAAATTGGACTCGGAGCAACTAGCATTGCCGCAGCTTTAATGCACGATGTCGTTGAAGACACAGATGTGACCTTGGAGGAAATTGAAAAAATGTTCAATCCAAAAATTGCACAACTTGTCGAAGGTTTGACAAAAATTTCTCAGGTAAAAAAAGACATGAACATCTCCATGCAAGCGGAAAATTTCCGAAAGATGCTATTGACTCTAAACGACGATGTTCGTGTTATCCTGATAAAAATTGCAGACCGATTGCACAATATGCAAACAATGGACTCAATGGCTAATGACAAACAAATAAAAATAGCCTCAGAAACACTATATATTTATGCCCCTTTGGCCCACAGATTGGGGTTGTACAACATCAAAACCAAACTAGAGGATTTAGGACTTAAATACACTGAACCCGAAATGTACAAAGATATCGTCGGCAAAATAAAAGAAACCAAAGAAGAACAAGACGAATACATAACTACTATTTCCGATGTCCTCAAAAAATCAATGAACGAGGAAGGAATCGAATATTCCATAAAAGGTAGACCAAAATCAATCTACTCCATCCGAAGAAAAATGGCAGCACAAAACGTGAGTTTTGATGAAGTCTATGATAAATTCGCACTGAGAATCATCTACAAATCAAATCCACACGATGAAAAATTTCTAGCCTGGAAAATATATTCCATCGTTACTGACCATTACAGACCAAGCCCTAGCCGACTTCGAGATTGGATTTCTTCCCCAAAATCCTCAGGATATGAAGCACTCCACATCACCGTCATGGGACCAAAAGGACGATGGGTAGAAATACAAGTGAGAAGCGAAAGAATGGACGAAATTGCCGAAAAAGGATATGCTGCTCACTACAAATATAAAAATGGAGCCAATGAAGAAAGTGGTTTGGACGTATGGCTAAACCTGCTCAAAGAAGCCCTCGAAAGCTCAGAAACTAATGCCGTGGATTTTGTCGAAGATTTTAAAATGAATCTTTACGCCAAAGAAATATTTGTCTTCACCCCTAAAGGCGAAATCAAATCTTTGCCAAAAGGCGCCACTTCGCTAGATTTTGCCTTCAGTATACACTCAGAAATAGGTATAAAAACTAGAGGAACTCGCGTAAACGGAAAATTAGTCCAACTAAATCACGAACTCAAAAGCGGTGACCAAATCGAAATAATAACGTCACCTCACCAAAAACCAACTATCAACTGGCTCGATTATGTAACCACCTCAAGAGCCAAAAATAAAATCAGAAACGTTCTTAACGAAGACACCAAGAAAATTGCCGAAGAAGGAAAAAAACTCCTAACACGAAAATTAAAACACCTAAAAATAACCCTAAACGAAAGTGTCGTTAATGAATTAGTCGTCTTTTTTAAATTAAAAACCAGTTTAGACCTCTTCTATCGTGTCGGAATCGGCGCCATCGAAAACCATCTTTTAAAAGATTTTGCCGCCCAAAAGAGCAACACTATAATGAACTTTTTCAAAAATAAAATGAAACGTTCCCCAAGTGCAATGCCCGAAGAAATCAACAGACCTATACTTAACAGAAACTTTGACATGCTCGTCTTTGGCAAAGACCAAGACAAACTTGACTATAAACTCTCCTCTTGTTGCAACCCTATTCCAGGCGATGATGTCTTTGGATTTATAACCATAAACGAAGGAATTAAAGTCCACAAAAAAGATTGCCCAAACGCAATCGCTTTACAATCCAATTACGCCTACAGAATAATGCCCGCAAAATGGATTGATTCTACCCAACAAGAATTTAAAGCCATCCTAAAAATAACAGGAATGGACAGTTTAGGACTAACCAATGAATTGACAAAAGTAATTTCAAACAATATGAATGTCAACATCCAAAGCATTTCTCTCAGCGGAGATGCAGGGATATTTAACGGTCAAGTTACCGTAGTGGTCCAAAACAATACCATCCTGAAAAAACTAATAGACAACATCAAAAAAATAGACGGCATTGATAAAGTAACTAGGGTGTACACCAATTAAACAATGAAAAAAATCGTTTTATTAGTATTGCTTTTCCATTTTACATTTTCATTTTCACAAGATAAATTCAGTATAAAAGCCATTGAATCTGGCGTTGGAACTTATAAAATAAGCAATAGAAACTCGGTTTTTGTCGTAAACAGTACCTTTGATGTAATAGGTTCCTATAAATCCAATCTATTCTCATTTTCCAATACTATCGGTTTGGGTTTCGGAGAAAATGAAGAATCAAACACTGATTTGGAAGCTTACTATGAAGTTGCTTTATTATATGGACGTGAATTTAAGTTATCAAACAAATTTCGTTTGGAAACACATACCGGTTTAGGTTTTATAACTCAGAACAATACAACCATTAGCAATGAAAAGCAATCCCTAGCAATTCCAATAAAAACAAAACTGCTCTATTACATAGGCAAAAATTTTGCTTTAGGAGTAAACCCAAATGTAAGTTTTAACAAAACAAACGCCATTTATACTTTAAATTTTCTTTTACACATAAACTTTTAGACTTTAAACTTTTAAACTTTTAAACTAAAAACTATCTTTGTCCGATATGACACTAATAGCATCCGATAACAGTAAAAATCAAGAAATTGTAAAAAATGTTTTTACACTATATCTTGAAAATAAAGGACACAGAAAAACACCTGAAAGATATGCAATACTTCAGGAAATTTACGATTGCGAAGAACATTTTGACATAGAAAATCTCTACATCAAAATGAAAAATAAAAACTATCGCGTCAGCAGAGCAACACTTTACAATACAATAGAACTTTTATTGGACTGTGGCCTAGTTAGAAAACACCAATTCGGACAAAACCAAGCACACTACGAAAAATCATATTTCGACAAGCAACACGATCACATCATCATGACAGATACTGGAGAAGTAATCGAATTCTGCGACCCAAGAATACAAACCATCAAAAAAACCATAGAAGACTATTTCGGAATAGAAGTTCAAAGCCATTCCCTATACTTCTATGCAACCAAAAAAGAACAAAACACATAACATACACAACCAACAAGACAACTCAAACTTATCAAAATAAACAAAAATAACTACAAACCCTGAAACAAATTCAGGATAAATAACAACACAATGACCGTAGATTTACTACTAGGATTACAATGGGGCGATGAAGGAAAAGGAAAAATTGTCGATGTTTTAACTTCAAAATATGATATCATCGCTCGTTTTCAAGGCGGACCAAACGCAGGACACACACTAGAATTTGACGGAATAAAACACGTTTTAAGAACTATTCCTTCTGGGATTTTTCATGACAACAATATCAACATAATCGGAAATGGTGTTGTGATTGATCCAGTAGTTTTTAAAAGTGAAATTGACGGTTTGGCAAAATTCAACTTGAATTTAAAATCAAAATTAATCATTTCAAGAAAAGCACATTTAATACTTCCAACACACCGTTTACTAGATGCAGCATCAGAAGCATCCAAAGGAAAAGCCAAAATAGGCTCCACTCTAAAAGGAATTGGCCCAACCTACATGGACAAAACCGGAAGAAACGGAATCCGCGTTGGCGATATTGAACTAGCCGATTTCAAAGAAAAATACAGAGCTTTGGCAAACAAACACGAAGAAATGATTAAATTCTACGACGTGGCCATTCAATACAATTTGCCCGAACTAGAAAAAGAATTTTTCGAAGCCATCGAAGAATTGAAAAAACTCGATTTCATCGACTCGGAAGAATATTTACACCAAGCTCAAAAAGCTGGAAAATCAATCCTTTGCGAAGGCGCACAAGGTTCTTTGTTGGACGTAGATTTTGGAACGTATCCTTTTGTAACTTCTTCAAATACTACTGCTGCTGGTGCTTGCACCGGTTTAGGAATTGCGCCTAATAAAATAAAAGAAGTTTACGGAATTTTCAAAGCCTACACAACACGTGTTGGAAGCGGACCTTTTCCAACCGAAGATTTTACAGAAGCTGGTGATGTAATGGCAAGCGTAGGAAACGAATTTGGTTCTGTAACTGGGAGAAAAAGACGTTGCGGTTGGTTAGATTTAGTTGCCTTGAAATACGCCGTTCAAATTAATGGTGTAACCCAATTAATGATGATGAAAGGTGACGTTCTTTCAGGTTTCGACAACTTGAAAGTAGCCACGGCCTACAAGTATAAAGGCGAAGTAATTCATCATTTACCTTATAATATAGAGGAAGAAAATGTAACACCCGTTTACACCGAATTCAAAGGATGGCAAGCCGATTTAACAGTTTTGACAACCTATGAAAGATTACCAAAAGAATTGAAAGATTACATCGAATTCATAGAAAAAGAAG
>JBILYQ010000031.1:0-11773 GCA_044377655.1 Flavobacterium sp. | reverse complement strand
ATTTTGTAGTAGATGATATTGCCCTTGAAATCAATTTCAATATTCAATTGGGCGAGGCATTCAATGGATTAGGTGATGTGAAAAAGAAAGAAAAGTTTTTTACAAAGGCCAACGAATTGATTAAAAACAAAAAATAATAAGGAACAATTCAGTTTAAATGAAAAAATATTTAGCAATAGTGCTGTTGGTTTTCATCGTTTCCTGCAAGTCCAAAGCTAATTTGAGCGAAGGAAATGCTGGTGATGCGATCTCTTCAGACAAAATAATCAAAAATCATTATAAAAACCAAAACGATTTTTCAACATTATATATCAAAGCAAGTGCAAAGTATATAGACGAAAAACAATCTCAAAATGTAACGGCCGAAATCAAGATTAAGAACGACAAAAAAATATTGGTAATCATTAGATTTTTGGGGATTACAATGGCAAAAGCATTGATTACCCCAGAAGAGGTAAAGTATTATGAAAAACTGGGTGGCACTTATTTCGAAGGAAATTATCAGGCGCTTAGCCAATGGTTAGGCACAGATTTAGACTATGATAAAGTACAAAATCTTTTGATTGGAGAAGCCATAGACAATTTGAATGAAGGCAAATTCACAAGTTCTGTTGTGGAAAAATTATATAAGCTTCACAAAAATTCCGAAGGAAACACCCAAAAAACTTTTTTCTTTGAGGGCGAACGATTTTTACTAAAAAAGCAAGAAGTTATCCAATCAGAACAAGAACGTATCTTTGAAGTTAATTATCCAAATTATCAGGCATATTCCAAAGCCGTGTTGCCAACAAGTTTATCAATACAAGCAACACAAAAGAAAGGGAAAACTAATATATCTATAGATTATAATTCGGTTACCTTCAATGACGAATTTTCTTTTGCATATAGTGTTCCCGAAGGTTACGAAAGAATATTTATTGATTAAATTTGCAATAATAACAAGCCCATGCCAAAATTCATTTTAAGTTTAGTTTTCTTTTGTTTCGCCATCCAAATGTGGAGCCAGCCTGAGTCTCAACAGGAACGATTGGAAGAGCGAAAAGCCAAAATTCAAGAAGAAATTCGTGAAAAGGAAGCCTTGTTGCAATCGGTAAAGAAAAAAGAAAAATCAATTGTCAATCAATTGATAATTCAAAAAGATAAAATAGGATTAAAAGAAAAATTAATCCAAACCACTGAAAAGCAAACCAAGCTTTTGAATAATGATATCTATATCAACCAACTTAAAATCAACCAACTTAACCGTGATTTGGAAGACCTCAGAAAAGACTATTCCGAAATGATTGTCAAATCATACAAAAGTCGTTCGGAACAAAGTAGAGCGATGTTTATATTATCCTCAGAAAATTTCCTGCAAGCCTATAAAAGGGCGCAATACATGAAGCAGTATGCCAGTTATAGAAAAATGCAAGGAGAAGAAATTAAAGGAAAAACATCTCAATTATTGGTCTATAACGATAAAATTGGTGTTCAAAAATCAGAAAAAGAAAAGTTAATCGCCGAAAACGAAAAAGAAAAACAAGAGCTCGAAAAAGAGAAAAAAGAACAGGAAAAGATTGCTCTACAAATCAAAAAAGATAAAGGTAAAATTGTTGCCGAAATCAAGAAAGCACAACAAGAAACTCGAAATATAGATAAGCAAATCGATAAACTAATTCGTGCTGCCATCGCTGAAGCCAATAAAAAAACCGCAGTAGCAAACGCCAAAGCCAATCCCAAAAGCATTACAGCAGCCAAAACAAAAGCAACAGAATCTTCAACTAAAATTGTTTTAACACCCGAAGGACAGTTGATTGCCAACAACTTCAAAGCCAACAGAGGAAAATTGCCTTGGCCAGTTGAAAAAGGAGCAGTTTCATTGCGTTATGGCGATCAGCCACATCCAATTTATAAAACTTTGGTTGTTCACAATAGTGGAGTTGAAATCACAACAGAAAAAGGGTCTAATGCTAGAGCTGTTTTTGGCGGAGAAATAACAAAAGTTATTAAATTATCACCTTTAAACAATGCGGTATTTATTCAGCACGGAGATTTTTTCACAGTATATCAAAATCTAAGTAGCGTAAGTGTAAGCGTTGGTGATAGGGTTGCTACAAAACAAAGTTTAGGACAAATTAGAACCAATGGCGATACTGGAAAAACGGTTTTAAAATTCTTAATTCTCCAAAACACAACTTACAACAACCCTCAAAGTTGGTTATCAATGTAAAAAATCAATCATGAAAAAATCACTTACAATCTTTCTTTTATTATTAGTTTCAACCACTTATTCTCAAGCCCTCAACGGTCCCGAAAGTATTGAATGGGATCAAGTAAATAACCGTTGGCTCATAGGAAACACTGGCAACGGCACCATTGTGGCAAGAAGCGAAACGGGAGTTTTATCTGCTTTTGTATCTGGTATTCCTTCTGGACCTTACGGAATTGAGATACTAGGAAATATTGTCTATGCTTGTTCTGGAAACACTATAAGAGGTTATAGTTTAACAACTGGCGCCAATGTTTTTACGCTCAATGTAGGTGCTTCTTTTTTAAATGGATTGACGAGCGATGGCACAAATTTTCTTTATGCTACAGATTTTTCAAGCAAAAAGATTTTTAAAATTAATACTGCAGCAACAACTTTTTCTACAATAGCTTCTGGTTTAGTAAAATCACCAAACGGAATTTTATACGAGGCTGAAAACAATAGATGCGTATTTGTAAACTGGGGTTCAAATGCACCAATAATGGCAATCGACTTGACCACTTTTGCTGTAACTACATTATTAGCCACAACACTTAGTAATTGCGACGGAATCACAAAAGACGGTTGTGGCAATTATTATGTTACCGCATGGGGTAACAATAAGTTAAATAAATTTAATAACACACTTACAGGAAGTCCAACAATTGTTCCTGGAACTTTGAGTAGTCCTGCGGATATAGATTGTAAACAAGGAACAATTGAAGATATAATCGGAATTACAAATAATTCAAATACCGTATCTTTTGCCACCATAGCAAGACCTGTTGCAATAATTTCTGAAACTTCAAATGTGTTATCAGCTACCACGGTCTTTCAAAACTATCAGTGGTATTTCAATTCGGCTTTAATAGTTGGGGCAAATACGCAAAATTATACAGCAACAGCAAACGGCGATTATTATTGCCAAGTTACAGAAGGAATATGCTCTGAATCGTCAAATACAATCACAATTACAACACTCTCCAATCAAAATTTTGAACAAGAACAGGATAAAATAATCGTTTTTCCAAATCCAGCACAAGATTTTTTGACCCTATGTTTTGCGCCAACAAGAGATGTAAAATACAGTATTATAAATAGTATTGGACAAGTAGTGGCTAACGAATTTGTAACAACCCTGTCAGTAAATAATCAAATTATCATCCCTGTTTCAAATTTACAAACAGGCAATTACATTTTGAAAATTAGTACAAATGAAAATCAAAAGACAGTAAAATTCACAAAAAACTAGTCGTACATATTAAATAAACAACGCCTTTAATTCTGTTGCTTCGTGAGGATTTAATTTTCCGGCAAGAACCAAACTCAATTGTTTTCTTCGCAAAGCAGCATCAAAACGTTCTTTTTCTAGTTCGGTTTCAGGAACGATAGCAGGAACTTCCACCGGACGTCCCGTTTCATCAACCGCCACAAAAGTGTAAATCGCTTCGTTTGCCTTTGTTTTTATCCCCGATTCGCGGTCCTCAACCCAAACATCAAGAAAAATCTCCATCGAGCTTTTAAAACTTCTAGACACTTTTGCCTCAACAGTAACAACACTTCCCAACGGAATTGCTCTGTTAAAAGCCACATGATTCACAGAAGCTGTCACCGTAATTCTGCGCGAATGTCTTCTAGCGGCAATGCTCGCCGCTCGGTCCATTCTAGCTAGCAATTCGCCGCCAAATAGATTATTCAAAGGATTCGTTTCGCTTGGCAAAACCAAATCCGTCAATATAGTCAATGATTCTGAAGGATGTTTTGGAGTCATATCTTTTTAAGCAAAGATACTACTAATTATGTTTTTTTAGGAGCTATTTCCCGCTGTCCGCTATATCTTTTCTTGTCTCGAAAAACGAGACAAGAAAAAGATGCCGCTACCATCAGGGCTAAAAACAAACCCAATAAAAAACCCATCTTGCTATTGAAACAAAACGGGTTTTTTATAAAATATAAAATTTGTTTACAACTCTTCAATCAGCAACCAAGCCTCTGAATTATGTGTTTTCTTAATTACCTTCATCGCCTCTTGAGCCTCGCTGTAGGTAGAAAAACTGCCATAGAAGACTGGAAGCAAACCATGTTTGTTTGGAGCAACTCTTCTGGCTTTGTAGCCTAACTTGTTTAATTCATTATATGCTTTTACAGCGTTTTCTTCTTGTCTAAAAGCGCCCGCAACAACATGATAATTCATCTTCTCGTTGGCAACCGTTAAAGTGACAGACGGCAATGGATTTTCGATAAAAAACGTCGCCTCTTGAATTTTTTGATTTACTTTTTTCTGTACATTGGTTTCTGTCACCATTATTTTTTGAGCAATTTCCTTTTGATGATTATCATAAAGTTGGTAACCAACACTTGCTGTAATTCCTGCAGTTAAAACAAAAATAGCAGCATATTTTAGGAATGAATAATTGTTTCTTTTTTCAGGGATGAAAGTGTCAACATCCAAAGAAATCACTTTCTCTTCCAAAACCTCCACAACTTCTTTATATACTTCGCGTTTCACAGAAGGAGAAACATAAGAAGTTAAACCAAACGACTCTTTTAAATAATTCATTTGGTCAAAAGGAACAAAAACCAAGTTTCTTTCTGAATTAAATGAAAATTCACCAATGTTTTTGATGGAGAAAACACCATGCTCTTGCAATTTGCTTTTCCATTGCGAAACCTCATTTTGAATAGCATTTATAGCAATTTCATATCCAATTTTTTCCTTTTGTGATAAATGATTGGCCAACAAACCGTCGTTATTTTTTAAATACGGATTAAATGAAATCAATTTTTTTGGGGGATAAAAAGAATTGGAACTTTCATCTAGTCGCGCGGACTGAATCTCGGTGAGAAAAGCACCAAATCCGGGAACCGTAACGCATTGATAACGATATAATAATTGTGAAATGTATTGTTCAATCTTCATACCGACAAATTTATATAAACAATAGCGTTATCAAAAAATTATTCACAAATTTTATTAACAATTCCAATATTTTTTTTTAAATTGTTAAACAAATAAATGCCATGCTTGAAAAGGAATTACTACACACTTTAGCGTTGTTGAAGATTGAAGGCGTTGGCGATATTGTTGCTAAAAAACTCATCAATCATTGTGGTTCGGCCGAGAACGTATTGCAAGCAAAGTCACGACAGCTTCAATCTATTGATGGAGTAGGGGAAATTTTAATCAGAAATCTTAAAGACAAAACCGTTTTTGACAGAGCAGAAAAGGAATTGCAATACATTCAATCTGAAAATTGCAATGTGTTGTATTATCAAGATGCAAACTATCCCGACCGATTAAAACACTGCATTGACGGACCGGTGTTGCTTTTTGCTTCGGGCAACATGGATTTTGAAAACCGTAAAATGATTAGCATTGTTGGAACACGACAAATCACTTCCTATGGAATGGATTTTTGCAAAAAGCTAATTGAAGATTTGGCCATTTTCAACCCAATAATTGTTAGCGGGTTTGCCTATGGTGTTGATATTGTGGCGCATCAGGCTGCAATGGATAATGGGTTGCAAACCATTGGTGTTTTAGCCCACGGACTAAACCAAATTTATCCCAAAACACATAAAAAGTATGTTGCCAAGATGGAAGACAATGGCGGTTTCCTGACGGAATTTTGGAGCAATTCCAACCCTGATAAAGAAAACTTCGTGCGCCGAAATAGGATTGTTGCCGGCATGAGCGAGGCAACTGTTGTTATTGAAAGTGCCGAAAAAGGCGGTTCATTGATTACCGCCATGATTGCCAATGATTACAACCGCGATGTGTTTGCCGTTCCAGGCAGAATTTCAGATAAATTTAGCCAAGGATGTAATCATTTAATCAAAACACAACGCGCCAATTTGATGACTTCGGCAGCTGATTTGGTTTATATTTTGAATTGGGAATTAGAAACCAAAACCACAAAACCCGTTCAAAAACAACTGTTTGTTTCCCTTGATGGCGATGAACAAAAAATTTACGATTATTTGCAACAAAACGGAAAACAAATTCTTGATATTGTGGCATTAGAATGTGACTTTCCTATTTTCAAGATTTCTTCCATCCTTTTAAATATGGAGTTGAAAGGCGTGATTAGACCTTTACCAGGGAAATTGTTTGAGGCAATATAAATGAAAACCCAACAACCTAAAAGGCGTTGGGTTTTTCATTTTAATTAATAGGAAAGAGTAAATGCTAATCAAGTAAAGGGATCAGTATTTTATCAATTTTTCGTTCATTTAAATTACCAGAGCTGATTTCAACAATAACGTTTGAGCCATTTTCAGTAACATTTTCTACTTTAATTTTAATTAGGTTTTCAACAACATATAATTTACAAACTAACAACTCGCCATATTCGCAGTTAGAAATGTAAATATTATTGGTAACTTCTCCACTATATCCCGTTCCTGTTGAATTTTCTACAGAATTAAACGTGATAATTGTTCTAACTACATTTCCTTTTAGTAAAAACCGTTTGTATTCTTCCCCAAGACTTCCAACAAATTGGTTTAGTTCATTACTTTTCACTTCTTTTAAAGTGACATTTTGCGCTTTACAACTGATAGTGATTAACACTAAGAATGCTAAAATTAATTTTTTCATAATAGTTGTTTTTAATTGCTTTGAACAGAAACATGAATATGATCTTGATGACCTCCAATAGGCCAATTTGTGTTTAGCGTACCGTTTAGAAATGTCTTATGTTTAAAATACGGTCCAAAATTTTCTCGAATACTTTGATAATTATCAAACGCATTTTGTAGTGATTGAACTTGAAAATTTGCGCCTAAATTTATTATTTTAACACCGTTTATTCTACTTATGTCTATCGCAGTGCCTTTGTAGTGATTACTATTAGGTCCATGCTCTCCATTTGTTGTTGCCGAAATGTAGATTGAAGTTATTTTGTCAATATAATTAAGATTTGAGTTAGCATTATTTAAAGCAAACTTAATACTATTCACTAAACTTACCGCAACTAATTGATTGGAATTTTGAGAATCACTTGAAGTGGTGCCAAACGTAATAGACACAATATCACCATTGTTTAGTGTTATAGTGTTTGGAATTAACATTTCAGGACCATTATAATCTGTGTTCTCTATATCTTCGTCTCCTAAAAAACCATCTCCAGAATATCCTTCATTATTAATCATTGAATATATCATTTGAAGCGCAAAATTAATATTTGCTGTCGAATAAGCGGTACTCACAAAACCATTTTCATCGGTAAGGCTTTGTTCAAGAAAAGCATAAATACTTTGTTCACTGGCATCGTTTAAAGGATTAAAAAGCCAATCTCTTTGCTCTGTAGTTAATATTGTAAGAGCAAAGTTTTTTTGTCGTATTGATTCTTCTGACATTGGAACTATTGCTGTTGTAGCTCCAGTATTACTCGTTACAAAACCTGAATTTCCGCTATTTGATGAAGAATTACCAGTTGTGCCATTCGATGAAGAATTGCTTGCGTCGCCTTCACCTTCACCTTCGCCACCTCCGCCAGGCAAGTTCCAGCTACAGAAAGAAGCTACTACTACCCATACTGTTTGATATCCAAAGTTTCCAGTTAAATCGCCTTGATCAATCGGCACAACCGTTTGCTGCAGAATATCTATACATTCTAATTCTGGAGCAGGAACTTTTCCGTCTACATACAATCCAAAATAATCTTTATCTATTAATGATAATTGTTCGTTGGTAAGAGTTTCTAATTCTTCTTTTGTCAAATCATACTTGACCAAATAAATATCGTATTCATTTTTATCATTTAAAGTAAATAGTATATTTTCTATTTTACCATCAGATGTACTCCTAAATACGGGAAATGTATAAGTGTTTTTAGTGCCTGTTTCAATATAAATACCATTTTGATCATCATAATAGAAATCAAATATAGTGTCATAAATAATTTTTGCAGACTTATTCTCTTTTTGTGTTTTAAGTAAATTTGCTGCTTTTGTAAGTTTAGTGTTTTTTTCTGAATTCATTGAAAATCGTTTTGTTATAAAACGATTTTCATGCTTAATTGTCTCTTGATATAACTCTTTTTCACAACCTGAAAATGTAATCCCGATAAAAACAACAAAGCTAATTAAGAATAAAAATTGCTTAATTAGCTTTGTTGCGTGTTGCGTGTTGCGTGTTGCGTGTTGCCATTGTACTATAAATTAATTGGTTAATAACGCCTAAGTTAATCAATTAAAACTTATCCTACATCTTTTTTAAATAAATTATAATTTTTTCTATACTCTTCAAGTGGGAAGTGAAAGTTATATAGATTTACTCAAAGCCTAATTTCTGTCTGACTTTATGCAAAACACCATTAGCAATTTTCCTTGCTTTTTCTGCGCCTTGTTGTAGCAAAGCGTCCACTTCGGAAAGGTTGTTCATGTAATAATTGTATTTTTCTCTTTCGGTTTTGAATTTTTCGATAATCAATTCAAACAAGGCTTGTTTGGCATGACCATAACCAAATTCTTTGTTAGCATTGGCATAATTGGTTTTCATTGTTTGCAATTGTGCTTCACTGGCTAGCAATTTATAAATACTAAAAACGTTGCAACTTCCAGGGTTTTTTGGTTCTTCTAGTGGCGTGCTGTCTGTTTCTATGCTCATAATTTGCTTTCGCAAAGCTTTGTCGTCCAAGAAAATATTGATGATATTGCCACGAGATTTGCTCATTTTTCCGCCATCGGTTCCAGGAACGTACATGGTTTCTTCTTGCACAATGGGTTCGGGCAATACAAAAGTTTCGCCCATTTGATGGTTGAAACGGGAAGCTACATCGCGCGTGATTTCTATGTGTTGCACTTGGTCTTTTCCCACAGGCACAAATTCGGCGTCGTATAGTAAAATATCAGCGGCCATAAGCATTGGATAGGAAAACAATCCAGCATTGACATCCTCTAATCTGTCGGCTTTGTCTTTGAAAGAATGTGCCAATGTCAAACGTTGAAATGGAAAAAAACAACTCAAATACCAAGATAACTCAGCAGTTTGTGTCACATCAGACTGGCGATAGAAAATCACTTTGTTAACGTCCAATCCGCAAGCTAGCCAAACGGAAGCGGTGCTGTAAGTGTTTTTGCGCAGTTCATCTCCATTTTTTATTTGGGTGGTTGAATGTAAATCGGCAATGAAAAGGAACGTTTCGTTGTCGGGTTGCTCCGATAATTTTATTGCGGGTAAGATGGCGCCTAATAAATTTCCTAAATGTGGCGTGCCTGTGCTTTGAACTCCTGTTAGTATTTTTGACATTGTAATGTATCTTTAACCGCAAAGTTAAACCTTTGCATTAAAAATTACATGTAAATGTGTATTTTTGGCATTATGAGAATAGTAAAAATCTTTTTTTGGACACTTTGGCGCATTTGGTTTTATGTTCTGTTGGCTATTCCCATTCTTGTGATGTTTCCTTTTTTAATTATTTCCATACTTAAAGAAAAATGGTATCCCTACTTTTTTGTTATGGCAAGAATTTGGGCAAAGTTCATTTTAATTGGCATGGGGTTCTATTATAAAGTCGAAAGGGAAGAGGAAACTATCGACGGCAAAAGCTACATGTTTGTTGCCAATCATACTTCAATGACGGATATTATGTTAATGCTTACGGTGGTCAAAAGTCCCTTTGTTTTTGTTGGAAAAACAGAATTATCCAAAATTCCGTTGTTTGGTTTTTTTTATAAAAGAACGTGCATTTTGGTAGACCGAAGCAGTTCAAAAAGCAGAATGGCAGTTTTTGAACGCGCCCAAAAAAGAATTGATCAAGGCTTGAGCATTTGCATTTTTCCCGAAGGCGGCGTTCCTGACGATGAAAGCGTACTGTTGGATGAGTTCAAGGATGGCGCATTTAGGCTGGCTGTTGAGCATCAATTGCCCATTGTTCCTATAACTTTTGCGGACAATAAAGAAAGACATTCGTATACTTTTTTTAGCGGAAGTCCAGGATTGATGCGAGTAAAAATCCATCGTTTTTTTGAAACTAAAGATCAAAAACCAGAATACAGAAAAGCGTTAAAAGAGGATGTTCGAAATACTATTTTAGAACAACTTAAAACGTTTAAAAAATAAAAAAGAGCGCTTTACCAGAGCGCTCTTTAAGTTATTGCTCGAAAGCAACAACGTCAACTTAACTAATTTTTACCAACCAACTAGTTCTAAAAAGTGTAACTAATTCCTGTGTACAAACCAAAAATATAGGGTTTAAAGTTGCCAGAATCAGTGTTGAAAGTATTTATTTGGTATTTAAACATTGGATTTACATTGGCATTAAAAGATTTCCAAAACAGGTATCTAAAACCTATACCCAAATTACCGCTAAAATGAAAATCATTTAAATTATTAGCTTCGCCAATAGTAATTGATTGACCGCTTGAAACTACAGAAACCGAGTTTTCATTCAACAACAAGGAGCTGATTCCAGTGATGACTTCAACGCCAAACTTTTTGTCAATTATTTTATAACCAATCTCGACAGGAATTTCAATATATCCCATTTTTTGGTTGATGCTTCCGTCAAATTTCTCAACAATTCCTGCATTTAATGTTACTTCTTGTGTATCTGAATTGCTTTTGTTTTCAACTTGAAGTAATGATCCTTGAAGATTGCTATTTACATGCTGCATTTCTCGGGCATTAACATTTTGATATATAACAACGCCATTAGTGTTATATTCATAAGCAAGTGAATTAACACCCGTTTTTATGGACCATTTTTTATTCAAAGCATAATTTATTCCTAAACCATAACTGTAGCTGGGTTCAAAATCTTTGTCATTTGATTCAAATCTGGAATCCAAAGGCGAACCGCCAGATGTTGAACTAAAATAAATAGGGGCAACATTTGTCGCAATTTGCCACCTATTTAATTTTGGTCCAGCTTTCTTTTTTGTCTCTTTTTCATTTAACAATTCTTCCAGCGCATTGCTCACAAGAGCAATTTTTGTTGTGTCACTATTTTTAATAGCTTCGGTATTATTTTCTGCAATAATTAAATTTTCTGTGTTTTTAGTGTTTGAAAGGTTACTATCAAAAGCTGTAGCGATTGCACTATTGGCGTTTTTTGAAAGCGGTTTTTCTTTATTGTTCAACATTGCCGTGTTTTCATTTGCTATAGTTTCTTTTTCACGTGAATCTACGTTGGCTATTTGTTCATTTACGTCTGTAAAAGCAGCATTTGTTTTGATGCCAGATTTTGAAAGGGTATGTTTTTTTAAACTTGTCAAACTATTTCTTCTTGTTTTTTTCTCAATAGCATATACCAAACCCTCACTTCCATTGCCACTGTTTTTCTCAGACACAACGTAATTTTCATTTGATAAAATCTTCTCGACTTTGTTCCCCTTTCCTGATGATGCCTCCGTTACCTTAACAGCGGTCTTGATTTGTTTGATTTCATTTTCGGAAGCGCTTCCGTTTGATGATTTTTCGATTACAGTGTTCTTGTCTTGGTTTGCCACCTTATTTTGGTCTATTCGAAGAGTCGGTTCCGATAGAAATAAGTTGTCAGTAATTAAAAACCCTAACACTAATGACGCGGCTATTCCTGA
>JBILYQ010000230.1:0-3999 GCA_044377655.1 Flavobacterium sp. | reverse complement strand
GGTATACATCAAAGAGCATCCTAAAGCGTTGATTTCTGCCTTGTTGATTGGAAGTTTATTCAACGAATTTGAGCCAAACATGACTAAGATTGAAACCTTATACAACGGATTGGACAAAAGCATTAAAGATTCTAAAGCTGGAAAATCTATTGTCAAAAACATAAAAGAATTCAAAACAGTAAAAGAAGGAAGAAGAGCTCCTGAGTTTGCAGCGCCAAATCCTGAGGGCAAAAAAGTAACTTTAAAAGAAAGTCTTGGTAAAGTTACCATTGTTGACTTTTGGGCTTCTTGGTGTGGTCCTTGTCGTAAAGAAAATCCAAATATGGTTGCGCTTTACAATGAATTTCATGATAAAGGATTAAACATTATTGGTGTTTCTTTAGATGATGCTGCTGACAAATGGAAAGAAGCAATAGCTAAAGACAAGTTGGCATGGACACAGGTTTCCAATTTAAAAAAATGGAGTGATCCTATCGCTGTTCAATATGGTGTGGAGTCAATTCCAAAAACATATGTTCTAAATAGTTTTGGCGTGGTCGTTGCCAAAGACCTATCAGGAGAAGCTCTGAAAGCTAAAATAATTGAGCTTTTACAAGTGAAATAATCAAAAGTTGCATCTTAATAAAAAAATCTCCCATAGGGAGATTTTTTTATTGTATTCAGTACCAAAATATTAAAATTTTATACAAAATTATAGCCCTCATTTGTTTGGTAACATCAAAACAGTTTTTATATTTGCAACCGCAATTAGGCCAATTGCAAATCGTACACTTTGGGGAGATACTCAAGCGGCCAACGAGGGCAGACTGTAAATCTGCTGTGTAAACTTCGCAGGTTCGAATCCTGCTCTCCCCACATTATTAAAAAAGTCTAGTTATTCACTAGGCTTTTTTTGTTTACTACACTCCCTTTAGCATAGATTGATAAGCTATCAAACTATCACTTTGGATAATCATAAAATTGTAACAGTCTTTTTTATTTAAGGATTTAAAAAACTATATTTGAATTTTAATTCACTAAAAACACAATCACTATGAAGATGAAATATTATGCTGCTTTGTTTTTCGCTACTACGCTACTAATGACAGCCTGCAAAAAAGAAGAAACTGCC
Organism: Flavobacterium sp.; assembly: GCA_044377655.1. GTDB lineage: Bacteria > Bacteroidota > Bacteroidia > Flavobacteriales > Flavobacteriaceae > Flavobacterium. Next base: position 2,888 of record JBILYQ010000230.1, on the reverse strand, counting down.
GAGACAACGACAGAACCAGCAGTTACAACTACTGAACAAGCTACTCCATCAGCTGCAACTCCTGCACAACCTACAATGGGAACTGCTGCACCTGTTACTTCTGTGATGTATCAAAACGGAAGCGCTCCGCAGCAAAATATGACGGCAGCGCAACAAACAACAACAGTACAATCAGTGCAACCAGCAAAAGTAGCGCCAGGCATGAACCCTGCACATGGACAAGCTGGACACCGTTGTGACATTGCCGTAGGAGCGCCATTAAATTCAGCGCCAAACAAACCTATGACAACCACGACTACGCAAAATCCGGCAACTATTACTCAAATGCCAGCAAAAACTACCACCACTACAACATCCCCACAAAGCGTACCTTCCCTATTGAGTGCTCCAGCAACAACTGTTACTGCACCGGGAATGAATCCGCCTCACGGACAAGAAGGACACAAATGCGAAGTGGCCGTTGGCGCACCGCTGCCTAAATAATAATTCTAAACAATACTATAAAAAAAGAGGCTGTAACAAATTGTTCACAGCCTCCTTTTTTTATAAAAAGATTTAAAAGTTTATTCCAAAATGAAACTAACCGACACGTTGGCATGGATGACTATTTCTCCTACTGCTAATGTTTCTCTACTTTCTTGACCTCCCATTGACATAGCGTCCATCATTACCCCTTTAAACATCGGTTGCGGATAAATTGTATTCGAATTATCTGAAATCAATAATGCCTTCCCTACTTTCTGTCCAAGAACTGAAACATAATCATCGGCTTTTTGTTTAGCGTCTTGCATGGCTTGTTTTCTAGCCGTTCTTTCGTGCTCTTCCAATTTTGACGATTTGAATTCCACCCCTTGTATGGAGTTGATACCGCTTTCATTCAATCCCATCATGATTTCATCATACTTTGACAAGTCTTTTAAAGTAATAGAAAGGTTTTGGTTTGCCTGATAATTGTATTTCTTTTTTTCATAATCATAGTTTTTATACAAGCTTACGTTATTGGTTCTATAGTCTGTGGCTGGAATGCCGCTTTTTTTCAAAAACTTAATCACTTTATCTATCTTGGCATCATTGAGGTTTTTTACCTCTGCAGCTTCTTTACCTGAGTTTTGAACACCAACAGTAACGACTGCTTGATCTGGAACGACAGTTATCTTTCCTTCGCCAGTAACCGAGATTTGAGGAATGGTTTTGTGTTCTTGAGCTTGTGCTTGCATTGCAAAAATTGTCATCAAAATAATAGCTACTTTCTTCATGATTGTGTTTATTTAGAGATTATAATTACTGTTTTCAAAAGCTATGCCAATTATAATTTACCCAGCTTAGCTAGTACAAAAAGAAGAAAAATAGGAATCGCTAACAGTATCACCATAAATGTTTGTTCTTGCAACAATTGAGGATATTTAAAAAGGGTGATAGCATAACCACCGATAGCTCCTCCAAAATGAGCAGTGTGACCTATGTTGTCTCTCTTTGCTTTCATGCCATAAATGGAATACAAGAGATAGGCAATGCCAAACAAATAGGCGGGCATCGGAATGATGCCAAATATTCCTAGTGTCATGTCAGGATACATCAATATAGCCGAATACAAGACGCCTGTAACCGCTCCAGAGGCTCCAACGGCTCTGTAATTATACTCGTCTTTGTGAAAAACCATGGTTAAGAGACTTCCAAAAAGCAAACTTCCAAAATAAATTAGCACAAAAGTGCTATTACCTAATGTTTGGTATACAACAGGAGCAAAAAAGTAAAGGGTGAACATGTTGAACGCCAAATGGGGCAAATCTGCGTGAAGAAAGGCCGATGATATCATTCGTATTTGTTCGCCTGCTCGAATGCTTCCGACATGGAATTCATACTTTCTAAAGAAAGAGGCGTCGTTAAACGCAATAAAACTAATAATTACATTTAGGGCCATGATGCCCATCAAAAAAATATTGTACTCCATCGCTATTTTATAATTTTTGGTAAAAATAACAATACTCTTTAGGTTTTGTTAAACTAAATCTGTTAAAAAAGGTTTTAAATGTATATTTGCACAAAATAGTACTACTATGCAGTTTGTTGTTTTCTTACTTTTCTATCCCTTACTTTGGCTAGTTTCTAAGTTGCCTTTTCGTTTACTTTACTTGTTTTCTGATGGTATTTATGTGATTGTTTACCATATTATTGGGTATCGAAAGAAGATTGTACGTCAAAATATTGGCTTGGCCCTTCCCCATTTATCGCATAAAGAACGGTTAGTTATAGAGAAGAAGTTCTTCCATCACTTGTGTGACATCTTTTTAGAGATGATAAAAACCATTACTATCTCTGAGGAAGAGATTAGTAAACGGTATCAGCTGACTAATCTTGACTTTTATTTGGAGATGGAGAAAAAGCAGAAGAGTATTGCGTTGCTTTGCGCCCATTATGCCAGTTATGAGTGGGCTGTTTCTATGAACAAGCATACAACTTTTGAGGGGTATGGTATTTATAAAAAGCTTTCTAATCCCCATTTTGACAAACTGGTTAAGGATATTCGCAATCGGTTTAAAGCGACTTTGATTACCACACGGGAAACTATTCCAACGATACAAAAGAACTTTAGCACGGGTCATTTGGGCACTTATGGGTTTGCCAGCGATCAATCGCCCCAACTTTCCAAAGCGTTCCATTGGCATTCCTTTATGGGTATTGAGGTGCCTGTCCATACAGGTGCAGAGATGCTTGCCAAGCGTTTTGACATGAATGTTATTTTCCTTCGCACTAAGAAAGTAAAACGAGGTTACTATGAAGCTACTTTCGAATTACTGTCTGATGATGTGAAGTCGGTGCCGAATTATGACATTACCGATGAATTCCTTAAACGGGTGGAGAAACAAATTTATGAAGCCCCCGAATAT
>JBILYQ010000229.1:0-4000 GCA_044377655.1 Flavobacterium sp. | reverse complement strand
AATCAAAGTTTTGACGGTAAAGGCGCCGTGTTTTTATTAGACTCAGGAATTGTTGGCGAAACGGCTCCAATGGTAAATATCTTTATGGAAAACTTGAAAGATCAAGGTTTCCGTAAAATGCTAAAAACACAATTTGTAAAATATACCGATGCATGTGTAGAAAATTTCCTTGGTGGCGACATGAAATCCTTGTTTGCCAATACCAAAAAACTTTCTAAAGTTGTTTTGAGCAATTTCAAACCAATGATACCAGAAGAATTTCATGGTATTTGGCAGCGCGGAATAGACACAAACGATTATTACTTAAAACTTTGTGGCTCAGGCGGCGGTGGCTACATTCTTGGCTTCACCGAAGATTTAGAAAAAGCAAAAAATTCACTAAAGGACTATAAACTTGAAGTGGTTTACCAATTTTAAACAAACATAACCCCAAAATGCTTAGTCGAAAAAACAAACATCTTTTAATGAAAATTATCAGTTTGTTCTCTGTTGTTCGAGGCTATAATATTCCAGTAATTGTTTTAGCGCAGTACCTTTCGGCCATTTTTATTTTGGCTCCAGAAAAAAGGGCTTTGACGGTTTTGCTCGATTTTAATTTATTTATTATCGTTTTTGGATCTTCCTTAACGATAGCTTCGGGCTATATTATCAATAATTTTTACGACAGTAAAAAAGATTTAATCAACAGACCCAATAAGTCACAACTCGACAGATTGGTAAGCCAAAAAACAAAACTTCACGTTTATTTTACGCTCAATTTTATTGTATCATTATTGGCTTTTTTCGTTTCATTTCGTGCGGTTTTGTTTTTCTCTGCATACATTTTTTTGATATGGTTTTATTCACATAAACTTAAAAAGTATCCCATCATTGGCAATTTGACCGCTTCACTGCTAGCAGTTTTGCCATTTTTTGCTATATTGTTATATTATAAAAACCTATATCCGCAAATATTTGCTCATGCAACATTCTTGTTTTTATTAATCCTAATCAGGGAAATGATAAAAGACTTGGAGAACATTAAAGGCGATATTGCCAATGATTACAGAACTATCCCGGTACTTTTTGGAGAAAACTATGCAAAACAAATCATCACCGCTTTGACAGTATCAACTGTAGTTCCTGTCTATTTTTTGGTGAACATATACGATGTAGGCTACATGGATATTTACTTTTACATCAGCTTAATGGTGCTTATTTTTTTCTTGAATTTGTTGTGGAAAGCCAATGATAAACTAGCCTACTTAAAACTACACAACACGCTGAAATTCTTAGTGGTTTCGGGCGTTTTTTGTATTGTTTTGATTGAACCTCAGGTCATCCTTCACGGAAGAACGGTTTTAAAACTTTAAGGTGCTGAATAGCGAAGTATTTCAATTAGGTTAGCCCAGATTACTTCACATAATTATATTTTCATAGGAGTTCAGTGAACTTCGTTTGCAGCGGCATCCCGCGCTTTTTGACGCGGATATAGCGGATAGCTGGAAATAGCTTCAAAAAGCAATTTGAATTGTGTATCTTTGCACGCACGAGGCCAAAAAGGCCGAACTGACGAAGTAAATTACAGAATTTATGAATAACAAGGAAGGCAATAATAAGGGAAGTGGCTCGAGACCAAACAGTTCGAGACCAAATTCCAATAAGCCAAAACCTGCAATGGCAAAGCGTGCTCAAGGTCCAAAAAAAGTGAAACCAACTGCAAAAGCAACTGTTGTTGTAACAGATAAAGTGGAGAAAAAACCGAACCAGGCGCCAAAAAGACCAAAAGTGGCTGATGAAATTCGGTTAAATAAATACATTGCCAATTCTGGTGCCTGTTCTCGTCGTGATGCTGATATTTATATCCAATCGGGAAATGTGAAGGTAAATGGAATTCCGATTATTGAAATGGGGTACATGGTAAAACCAGGCGATGTTGTGAATTTTGATGGCTCCGTTTTGACGCCAGAAAAGAAAGAATACATTTTATTGAACAAACCTAAAAACTTTACTACAGCGCTTGATGAAGGTCAAGAATTTCGCAATGTTTTGGAATTGGTTAAAGGTTCCACTACTGCAAAAATTGGTGCTGTGGGAAGAATGGACAAAAACACTACAGGTCTTTTGTTGTTTACCAATGATACAGACATGATTCGGAAGTTTACTTTGCCAAATCAAAAATCATCTAAAATTTACCAAGTTTCTTTGGACAAGAATTTGAAATTTGAGGATTTGGAAAAAATAAGTAAAGGACTTGTTTTGGACGGACACCGCGTTTTTATTGAAGAAGTAAGCTACATTGAAAACGAACCAAAAAGTGAGATTGGGCTTAAATTAAGATCCTCAAATGTGAAGGTTGTCCGTAATATTTTTGAGCATTTCAGTTACGATGTTCTGAGAATTGACCGTGTTGCTTTTGCTGGTTTGACAAAAAAGAATTTACCTCGAGGAAACTGGAGAATGTTAACCGATCAAGAAATTATCAATTTGAAAAACGTATAAATTTTTTATTTCTTTACATCAAAAATCCCAAATATACTTTGGGATTTTTCTATTACTATAAACTATGACACCCGAAAAAAACTTATCTATTGCGCATCTTTGGTTTGAAGCGTTCAATGCCCATAACTTAGAAAAATTATTATCATTATATGATGATGATGCACAGCATTTTAGTCCAAAATTAAAAATTAGACATCCTGAAACTAATGGCTTTGTAACAGGAAAAGAAGCTCTAAGAACTTGGTGGCAAGATGCATTTGATAGATTGCCATCACTTCATTATAAAGTAACTTCATTGACTTCAAATTCAGACAGAGTTTTTATGGAATATAACAGAACTGTAGAAAACGAAGAGGAAATGTTGGTTGCCGAAGTATTAGATATCAAAGAAGGAAAAATATTTGCCTCAAGAGTCTATCACGGATAGTTATTCGTAATAGTGAGAATTAATTTTAAATACTGTCTTCTAAAATTTTGAAGTCTATTTCTTTTCCGTCAGCGTCAAAATACTCGTATTTGAATTTGAGTTTACCGTCAATTTCCTCAATTTTAACCATCATTTGATAAAACCCTTTACTCCATTCCATGATAACATGATAGGAATAATCGCCAACGCCGAAACTGCTTGGAAGATTGCTGGTAAAAATCATTTTTTTGGATTTTAAATTTAATGTATTGACTTCAATATTGTCATACATGCCAATTTCATTGTTATCAGAGATTTGCCCATTTGGTTTGTCTTTTCTTACTTTTGATTTTGGGTCGTTGTAGATGTCCTTGATAGAAAAAATAACGTCTTTCAGTGAACTTTTTCCGATGTTTAAAAGTGCAAAACGAATTTGATGATTGTACATCAATTTGTGTGTTTTTCTTTTTCCGCTATGATTATCATCGTCTTCATCACCAATATTCACGTTTACGATTTCGACAATTGGGATATTCATGCCAGATATTTGACCAAAGGATTCTGATTTTATCTTTTTGAATTTTTTCTCGATTTCAAGAGCATATTTGCTCTTTTTGTCGATATCTTCGCTTAATTCGGCAATTTTTTTATTTGCTAATTCCAATTCTCTTTTAGTTTTCAAAACCTTGGCATTAGCATTAAAACTACCTTCATACAGAAAGTAGATTGAAAGTACAATCAATACACATCCAAAAAATGCCAATAGTAATGTTATCATAAGCGGTTTTTTTTTCATTACAATAATTTGGTTAGAAGATTACTAAAAAAATAGTATTTGCTTCATTTTGAATTTGGGAATTAAAAAGGCATTTATTCTAAATATTGATTTAATATTAATCAAATTTAACAAAATTTCAATACAAAAAGCCCAATAAATGTTATTCCTGATTAATTTGAAAAAAATCAAAAATTCTCTAGAAATTAAAATCTCAACATAATGTAAAATAAAAAAGCTCCTCATATCGAGAAGCCTTTTCTGTGCGGGTAATAGGACTCGAACCTACACGCCTTGCGGCACCAGATCCTAAGTCTGGCATGTCTACCAATTTCACC